>NZ_JBMPPD010000028.1:0-61686 GCF_049339825.1 Undibacterium sp. RuRC25W
GTCAACTTCATCAAACCGAACCGCCGGAGTTCCTGGCTGCTGCTTTCTTCTTACTTCCCGTTTTAGCGGGAGGCGAACTATAGCAAAGTACACCTCAATTAGGCAAGGGAAATTTGAAAATGATTTACATCATTAGATAAACGCTGCGCCGCCACAAACGCACGTTATGCGTGCCTGATGGGGGGCAACCTATTAATAGTGATTAAGAAAAATAGACAGAACTCATCCAATTCATAGTGTCGTGCGAATAGCAATCGCAGACTTGAAGATTAACCACACAAGTCAAACACACGTCATCAAATCCATATACCATGAGTATATAAAGATATATGCGATTCTGCTAACGGTTCTAGTCCGTTTATTTACATTGCTCTATCGCACCATACGTTGTTTTAACTGCTGTTGATGTTTCCTCTCAAAAAGGGTGGTTTATGTCTCTTGCAATCCCGAGTAAGCCCGCTAACAAACGAAGTGAGGCAAGCATCACACCGCCTTCTGTGCAACATGAATTAGAACGTAGTCTCTTAGCGGATAAGGCGTATACCTCCCCCAAATATCTCTATGATGCCGTGGGTTCAGTACTGTTCGATGCAATTTGTGAAATACCAGAATACTATCCAACCCGCACCGAGGCTGGCATCTTTCAGCAATATATGAGTGAAATCGCCCATGCAATTGGCCCTCACAGCACGCTTATTGATCTGGGTGCGGGAAACTGCCGCAAAGCAGCACGGCTGTTTCCGTTGCTACATCCCAATCAATATGTCCCTATCGATATTTCGATTAAGTATCTTGAAGATGCGGTGCAGCGTTTACAGCAGCGATTCCCCTATATAGAAATGACAGCGTTAGGTCTAGATTTTTCGCAGCCGTGGACCTTACCGAATGAGATCTGTAGTGATAAGCGTTTATTTTTCTATCCGGGCTCGTCCATTGGAAATTTTGAACCTAGCCAGGCAAAGACGTTTCTGCATCACTTACGTTCCGAATGCCACAGCGATGGCGGTCTTTTAATCGGTATTGACCTGATTAAAGACCATACCACGCTGGTTCATGCCTACGACGACGCATTAGGCGTGACCGCCGCCTTCAACCTCAACTTACTACGCCACATCAACCAGATACTTGGAGCGGACTTTAACGTACACCAATGGCGTCATCATGCCTTATTCAACACCACGCATTCGCGGATAGAAATGCATCTGGAAGCAAGAACGGCACACACTGTGACGTGGGACAACGCACACAGACATTTTCTGGCAGGTGAGAAGATACATACTGAAAATAGCTACAAATACAGTCTGGAGTCCTTTTTATCTCTGCTCGAGTCAGCTGGCTTCGGGCAGGCACAATATTGGACTGATAGCGAAAATTGGTTTGCTGTGGTTTACGCGAAGGCCTTGTAACGATAACTTGCCGAACAGGATTCAGACTATGCACACCTATCATTTAGCGGAACGTTGGAAGCAGGTCCGGCAGCGCACCATGAGCATCGCCGCCCTTGTCAGTGCGGAAGACGCGTGTGTGCAATCGATGGCGGATGCCAGTCCACTGAAATGGCACCTCGCTCACACCACATGGTTTTTTGAAACCTTTGTTCTCGAGCCCTTTGATAACGAATTTATTCCTTACCACCCTCAATTCAAGGTTCTTTTCAATTCTTACTACAATGACGTTGGTGAAAAACATCCCCGTGCACAGCGGGGATTGCTGACTCGTCCGACTTTGGCTGACATTCTAGACTACCGGCATGCAACGGATCTGCGCGTACAACGCCTATTCACTACGGCTTATACGGAAAAGTTTATTGAAAGAATAGAATTAGGACTACAACACGAACAACAACATCAAGAACTGATGCTAACGGATATCAAGCATCTGTTTTCATGCAATCCCTTACAACCGGCCTTACTGTCCGATTCTCTTACGGTCGAACAAATTGAATTCCGAGACCACTGCCTGAGTAACACGCCACTGGAGTGGCACCGTTTTGATGCGCACTTAGTTGAAATCGGGCACCACGGTAAGGGATTTTGTTTTGATAATGAGAAACCACGCCACAGGCAGTTTATCGAACCCTTTTCGCTGACCTCTCGCCTGATCAATAACGGTGAATATCTGCTCTTCATTCAAGACGGCGGTTATCAGAATCCAACATGGTGGCTGGCGGAGGGGTGGGATTGGTTGCGCCAGCATCAAATCGCGCATCCGCTTTACTGGCATCCAGATCCACAGTGGCAAGAATTCAGTCTTTATGGTTTACAGCCATTAGATATGCACCACAGCGTGAGCCACTTATCGTACTTTGAAGCAGCCGCGTATGCGAGTTGGGCTGGTGCGCGTCTACCCACCGAAGCCGAGTGGGAATGCACCGCACGGCATGATGATCAATTGCATCAGTTATTTGATAGTTGCTGGCAATGGACCAGCAGCAGTTACGCTGCCTATCCGGGGTTTGAAGTTCCGGCCGGTGCGATTGGTGAATACAACGGGAAGTTCATGGTGAACCAGTACGTACTACGCGGCTCCTCCATTTTCACACCGCCACATCACAGCAGAATCACTTACCGGAATTTTTTCCCAAGCCATGCGCGTTGGCAACGAACGGGCATACGACTTGCCCGTTCTGTCAACGACTCAGAGGATTAACGCCGTAGAATCACGCGCTACGTTTTGCAGCAATTGCGTTACCAGCACGACTCACTGCCTTGCGTCCGAGATGCTGCGAGATAAACTGACCTGCGTCGACGACGGCATTGAGGTCAATGCCGGTATGAATACCTAAGCCTTGCATCAGAAACAATACGTCTTCCGTGGAGACATTCCCCGTCGCTCCTTTGGCATAAGGACAACCACCAAGACCAGCAACGCTGGAATGGAAGATCGAAATGCCCACTTCCAGACTCGCGTAAATATTTGCCAGAGCCTGACCATAGGTGTCATGGAAGTGACCAGACAACCCGCCGATCGCAAATTCTTGCGCTGCGCTCTGCATCACCTGTTGCACCTGCCGTGCGGTACCAACACCGATAGTGTCAGCGATATCAATCTCGTCGCAGCCAAGATCGCGCATACGGCGAACGACATCGGTTACGCTACTTACCGGTACGTCCCCCTGATAAGGACAACCGAATGAACAACTGATGCTACCACGCAGGCGTAACTTATGTTGTTTAGCAGCGGCAGCCACGTCACGGAAACGTTCAATCGATTCTTCTATCGAGCAATTGATATTTTTATGTGCAAATGCTTCCGACGCGGAGCTGAATATCACGACTTCATCTGCACCTGCTGCCAGCGCTGCTTCAAAGCCTTTCATATTCGGCGTCAATACTGAATACACCACACCGGCTTTACGCTGAATGCCGGCCATCACTTCTGCAGACGTCGCCATCTGCGGCACCCACTTTGGCGACACAAACGATGCAGCCTCAATATTCTGAAAACCTGCTGCGGTCAGTTGATCCACCAACGCAATTTTGATCTCAGCTGGAATGCTTTCTTTTTCGTTTTGCAAACCATCACGTGGTCCGACTTCGACGATTTTGACTTGTTGTGGTAACGACATATTAATATCCCCTTGATGCATCGACGATGCCGCGAATTGGCAAACCCTGTTCGAGGGTCTGCATTTTTTCTGCAATTTGCGCGACGCTTTCTTTAAACAGACTCATGGCCGCCATGTGTGGCGTGATTTGTATGCGAGACTCTTGCCAGAACGGATGTTCGGCTGGCAAAGGTTCTTGTTGAAATACATCCAGTGTCGCGCCAGCGATGTGACCACTTTGTACCAGACGCAGTAAATCATCCTCATTCACGTGTGCACCTCGTGCCACATTAATGAGATACGCACCTTGCGGTAATTTCTGTAGATTGTCCTGATTCAGTAACCCACGCGTTTCGGCTGTCAAGGGCAAAATACAGACGAGCACTTTGGTCGCCCGCAAAAATCCATCCAGCCCCTCAGCACCGGCATAACTGGTGACGCCATCAATGTGCTTTGGTGTACGACTCCAACCCAGTACCGGAAAATCAAACTGTTTTACCGCATCAACGATACGCTGTCCCAGCACTCCGAGACCAAGCACACCCACCGTGAATTCGTTTTTTTCAAATGGCATCAGAAATTGCCATTGCCCTTGGTCGCGCTGCGCTTCGTATTGATCGAAGCGACGAAAATAACGTAGCAGGGCATGACACACATATTCAGCCATCTGCACACCCATCCCCGCGTCATCCAGACGAACGACAGATACACCCTGAGGGAGTGCATCACCGAGTTGGAGAATCGCATCGGCACCGGCACCTAATAAAAAAATTGCCTTTAAACTCGTGCGACCTGCCAGCATCTCTGCGGGTGGTTTCCAGACGATCGCATAGTCCGCAGCGTCATGGTCGCCTGGTGTCCAGGTACGCACAACATCGTGCATAAAAGCGTTACGCAAGGTGTGCAACCATTCCTGCTCGTGCTGACTATCGGCGTAAAAAAGAATACTGGCCATGTAATGAGTGGTTAAACTGGTTTGTGTGCAAGGTGCGACTGGCGAATGATCTCCAGATACTGCTTCACAACCGTATCCATCCCCATCTCCAGACTTTCCACAATCACAGCGTGGCCGATAGAGACTTCCAAAATGCCTGGGATCGTCAGAAATTGCCCGAGGTTAGTGAGATTTAAGTCATGCCCTGCATTCACCCCTAAACCCGCACTCTGCGCGAGAGCGGCTGCATCGGCAAAGCCCTTGAGAATTTCGTCACCAACAGGTGTGCCTATAAATTCAGCATAAGGTTCGGTGTAGAGTTCAACGCGGTCTGCACCTAATTCTTTCGCCAGAGGAATATCCGTATTATCGAAATCGACAAATAAACTGGTGCGAATGTTTAAGGCTTTGAATTCGTCAATAACGCTACGTAACATCGCGCCATCTTTCTTAAAATCCCAGCCATGATCCGACGTCAATTGATCCGGCGCATCCGGCACCAGCGTGCACTGTGCTGGACGATTACGTTTAACGACGTCAATAAATTCTCTCGACGGATAGCCTTCAACGTTTAATTCTGCACCACGTTGTTGGCATAAAGCACCCAGGCTCTCTACATCCGAGTAACGTGCATGTCGCTGATCCTGGCGTGGATGCAACGTGATCCCTGCAGCCCCCAGATCCAGAAAACGGGCTGCAAACGCATCAACGTCAGGATAGTTGCGTCCGCGCGAATTGCGGAGCAAAGCGATTTTGTTAATATTAATAGAAAGCAAGGTCATTTTGATTCCTTAAAGCACCTATTTTCAGGTGCAATTACTGCGCAAACGCCAATAACTGAGCGCCTTCGGTAACTTGATCACCGACTGCATACAAGACTTCATCAATCACACCATCATGTGGTGCAGAGATGGTGTGTTCCATCTTCATCGCTTCCATAATTAGCAACGCATCACCTTTTTTCACTTCTTGCGCTTTATTGACCAGCACTGCAACGATTTTGCCTGGCATTGGTGCCGTCAGGCGGCCGCCTTCGGCTTCACTCTCACCAGCATGGGCGAGGGCGTCGAGGTAATGTAAATCAGTATGTGCGTCTTGATTGAAGACATGGAAGTGTTCGCCGTCACGTACGACTGTACCAGTCACGGTTTGATCGCCAATCACCAACACAAAATCATGCCCAATTGTTGAGACTAATTTGACTTCAGCAACAACATCGGCGCCACTGATTCTCCAACCGTCCGCCAGATAAGTCACGACAACATCATGCGTGGCTGCTTCTTCAACAAATTGTAATCCACGTTGCATATTGCTGTTCATACGCCAACCGTGACTACTTTGCCATGGATCGCTACCCACTATTTTTTCAGACGTCAACAACGCAACAACCGCCAATGCTAAACGATGGATACCTGCTGGCTTCATCGCAGGAAATAGCTCAGATTGATTGCGCTCGATCAGACCCGTATCCAGATCTGCACTAGAAAATGCGGTACTGTTGATCAGACGTGATAAGAAGGCGATATTCGAATTTAAACCGACGATCTGATATTGCGACAACGCTTGCGCCATGCGTGCTAACGCTTCCTGACGGTCTTTGCCCCAAACGATCATCTTCGCGATCATTGGATCGTAAAACGGTGAAATCGTATCACCTTCACGTACGCCGCTATCGATACGGAACGCCGCCGGATCAGCATTACCTCCCAGTTCAAAATTGACCGCCGCTGGTGTACGTGCATGACGCAGGGTGCCGATCGAAGGCAGAAAGCCTTTTTCTGGATTTTCTGCATACACACGCGCTTCAATGGCGTGGCCATGAATACGCAATTCGGATTGTTGCAACGGCAACGGTTCACCAGCAGCAACACGCAATTGCCATTCAACCAAATCGGTACCCGTGATCATTTCTGTCACAGGATGTTCAACCTGCAAACGGGTATTCATTTCCATGAAATAGAAAGAGCCGTCTTGGTTAGCGATAAACTCGACGGTACCAGCGCCGACATAGCCCACTGCTTTTGCAGCGGCAACGGCCGCGTCACCCATCGCAGCACGACGCTCTGCAGTCATCCCCGGCGCAGGTGCTTCTTCGAGTACTTTTTGATGACGCCGTTGAACGGAGCAATCGCGTTCAAACAAATAAACGCAGTTACCATGGGTATCGGCAAACACCTGGATTTCGATGTGACGTGGACGTTGCAGATATTTTTCTGCCAGTACTTTATCGTCACCAAACGAATTGATCGCTTCGCGTTTGCATGAGGCCAGCGCATCTTTAAAGTCAGCAGATTTTTCAATCACCCGCATCCCTTTACCACCGCCGCCAGCACTGGCTTTCAACAATACCGGATAACCGATACGATCCGCTTCCGTATGCAAAAAATCGGCGTCCTGATTGTCGCCATGGTAGCCAGGTACCAGCGGTACGTTGGCTTTTTCCATTAAGGATTTAGCGGCAGATTTACTGCCCATGGCTTCAATCGCGGAGGCTGGTGGGCCAATAAAGGCGATCCCATTTTTTGCGCAGGCTTTCGCAAATTCACTATTTTCTGATAAAAAACCATAACCCGGATGAATCGCCTGCGCACCCATTGCTAATGCGACTTCGATGATTTTATCGGCGCGCAGATAACTTTCTTTTGCTGCTGCAGGTCCGATCAACACGGCCTCATCACAGACCGCCACGTGTTTCGCGTTGGCGTCGGCTTCGGAATACACAGCAACCGTTTTGATACCCATGCGACGTGCAGTAGCGGCAACCCGGCAGGCGATTTCGCCACGATTGGCGATCAGGATTTTGGTGAACATGTCTCTTCGCTCTTGGTGAATTTTTAGAATAAGTGAATTTTTTGCTTTGCTTTTTATTTCGTTAGCTGCAGCTACCCGCTTTAGCTTCTACTTTGCCACGGGTTTTCAGGCCAAGTTTTTCTAACAATACGCGGTCATCTTGCGCTTCAGGATTTTGTGTCGTCAGTAATTTATCGCCGTAGAAAATCGAATTAGCACCCGCCAAGAAACACATCGCTTGCACTGCTTCACCCATCTGGCGACGGCCAGCGGATAAACGCACACGTGCTTTCGGCATCGTGATACGCGCCACAGCAATCGTACGGACAAATTCTAATGGGTCGAGTGGATCCAGACCGTGCAATGGCGTACCTTCAACTTGCACCAGATGGTTCACGGGGACAGATTCTGGGTACGGATTTAAATTCGCTAATTGCGCAATTAAGCCAGCGCGTTGACGGCGTGATTCACCCATACCAACGATACCGCCACAGCATACTTTGAGACCAGCACTACGTACGTGACCCAAGGTATCGAGACGATCCTGATAATCGCGTGTTGAAATCACATTACTGTAAAACTCTGGCGCCGTATCGAGATTGTGGTTGTAGTAATCGAGACCCGCGTCAGCCAGACGTTGTGCTTGTTCTTCTTTGAGCATACCCAAGGTCGCGCAGGTTTCTAAGCCCATCGCTTTGACTTCGCGCACCATGGTTTCGACTTTTTCCATATCGCGGTCTTTTGGTGAACGCCATGCTGCGCCCATACAGAAACGTGTCGCGCCGTTTTCACGCGCAGCTTTGGCAGCGTCAAGCACTTCACGGACGTCCAGCATTTTTTTCGCTTCGACACCAGTGTCATAGCGTGCTGCTTGCGGACAATAACCGCAGTCTTCTTCGCAGCCGCCAGTTTTAATCGATAACAAGGTCGCCAACTCAACGTCGCCATCAGGGAAGTTAGCACGATGGGCACTTTGTGCCTTGAACATCAGGTCGTTAAATGGTAGATCAAACAATGCCAGCACGTCTTCAACTGGCCACGTTTCTGCTTCTATCTTTTTTACTGGTGCCTGAAACTGTACGGCTTGCGGGATGTCATTGGCTTGCATAAGTCTTCCTTCACTTCAAAATTACGTCTTAATTACTTGAGGATATCGACATTAAGGTATGTCGCTGCAGTCTTCATGTTGTCTGTTGTATTACCGTTAAGGCGTGGTATGTGTCCTAGCATTGGGGCCGCGATACGCTGTTGTATGGCGTCAATGTTATCTTGCAGATACAGCATCTGTGTATCGACTGTATTAGCAATCCAAGCTGCGACGTGCAAGCCGCGAGCGCGTATTGCTTGTGCTGTCAGCAGCGCATGATTGATGCAACCGAGTCGCAATCCCACCACCAGAATCACGGGAAGATTCAGCTGTTGTGCTAAATCTGCAGTGTCTACCTGATCGTTCAGTGGGACACAAAAGCCACCGACACCTTCAACAATAACTGCCTCAGCGGCGCTAGTCAGTTGTTGATAACTCGCCAAAATATGCGGCAAGGATATAGTTACGTTCTCCTGCTTAGCAACGATATGCGGGGCAGCCGGTGTTTGCATTAGATACGGGCAGACCAACGAAGGTGAAGCCTGCACACTCGATGCTGCCATCAGACTATCCACATCCTCGTTATGCCATTGCCCATCGCGTAGTTCTGCGCCAGACGCAATCGGCTTCATGCCAATCGTACTGAGTCCGCGTTGTCCGAACGCTTGTAACAGCGCACTGCTGCTGAAGGTTTTACCTATTTCGGTATCTGTACCAGTGATAAAAAAATCATGGGAGCGAGACGTGTTCATTATGCTACCTCGGCAAAACATTGCGCCACATAACTCATCTGATCAAGGCGATTAATTGCCTGCGTCAACTGATGCACTTGTAACTCAGTATGGGCCGCAGACAAGGTCACCCGCAGACGTGCTGTCCCCAGCGGCACTGTTGGTGGCCGAATCGCGCCTACCCAATATCCCTGCTCTAATAAATTGCCCGCAATATTGAGCATCGCGGCATTTTCCCCGATGACGACAGGCTGCACTGCCGTCACTGAAGGCATCAATTGCCACAGTTGCAGATTCAGGCCATGGCTGAACATGCGGATGAGTTTATTCAGATGCGCGCGGCGTTCCTGACCTTCAGCACCGGAAATAATATCGATACTGGTCAGCAACGCATGGGCCAGCGCAGGCGCGGCGGCGGTGGTGTAGATGTACGCGCGTGCTTTCTGGATTAACCACTCAATGACGGTTTCGTGTGCAGCGACAAACGCACCACCAACACCTGCAGCTTTGCCAAGTGTGCCCATGTACACCAAGTTCGGCGACTTCATATTAAAGTGCTCCAGGACGCCACGTCCGTGTTCACCCAACACTCCAAAGCCATGTGCATCATCGACAATCAGCCATGCATCGTATTTTTCGCACAAAGCAAGTAATGGTGGCAGATCGGCGATATTGCCATCCATACTAAACACGCTGTCAGTCACGACAACACGTTTTTTATGACTACAAACCTTAAGCATCTGCTCCAGCGCCGCATAATCTTTATGCGGAAATACCTGGGTGGCTGCACGTGATAAACGTACGCCGTCAATCAAGGATGCATGATTTAATTCTTCTGAAAAAACGGCGGCATCTTTACCTGCCAAGGCGGTGATGATGGCCTGATTTGCCATATAGCCGGTACAGAAATACAAAGCACGAGCCTGCTCCACATTGGGTGCCATAAACTCTGCCAGACGTTCTTCCAACGCCATGTGCGCGCGGCTATGACCGCTGATCAAGTGCGATGCACCACTACCAGCACCATACAAACTCGCGCCTTTTTGTAAGGCCTGAACGACCAAAGGATGGGTCGCCAGACCAAGATAGTCATTACTACAAAATGCCAGCAAATCCTTACCGTCCGCCTGCAAACTTGCACCTTGCACGCTATCAACCGTGCGACGACGACGGATCAGATGTTGTTGTTCCAGCTCAGCTAATTCATCCTGCAGGGACTGCAACAAAGGCATTCTGGCCGCTGCTACATGCAGGTTACTACTATTGCCGCTCATGCCATTACCTCTTCAAACACGTTCATGGTTTTCTGTGCCAGCGACGTAATTTCTTCTTCGTTCAGAATATACGGCGGCATCAGATACACACTGCGACCAATCGGACGCATTAATAATTCTTGTTCCAAAGCTGCGCTGAAAAAACGTCGCGAGAAGGTACTTGCCTTGGCTGGGTCATCGACCACCGCATCAAAGGCAAAGATCATTCCTTGCTGGCGTACGTGCTTCACACGCGTATCCTCTTTTAATCCGGCAAATGCACTGGCGATCATCTGTGACTTCTGGCGATTCGCCGCAATCACATTATCATCTTCAAAAATCGCTAAGGTCGCCAATGCAGCGCGACACGCCAGCGGATTGCCGGTATATGAGTGAGAGTGCAAAAATCCACGACGCACATCGGCGTCATAAAATGCCTGGTAGACAGCATCGGTCGTCATCACGAGGCTCAATGGCAAATAGCCACCGCTGATTCCTTTCGACAGACACAAAAAATCTGGCCAGATCTGTGCAGACTCACATGCAAAGAACGTCCCAGTACGACCACAACCCACCGCGATTTCATCCGCGATCAGATGGACCTGATACTGGTCACACAATTCACGCAAACGACGCAGATAAATCGGATCATGCATCGCCATACCAGTGGCACATTGCACCAATGGTTCAATAATCACTGCCGCTACCTTGCCTTCACGCTCTTGCAATACGCGCTCCAGATCGGCTGCTGCGCGCAAGGCCACATCGGCCGCTGTTTCACCATCCCGTGCGAGACGGGCATCAGGTGAAGCGACGACGTGCGCACGTTGCAACATCGGGCCATAGGCTTCGCGGAACAAGCTGACATCCGTCACTGCTAAGGCACCAACGGTTTCACCGTGATAGCTGCCCTGAATACAGATAAATTCTTGCTTATCAGTCTGACCACCATTACGCCACGCGTGAAAACTCATTTTTAATGCGATTTCAACGGCAGAGGCACCATCCGATGCGTAAAAGCTGTGGCCTAAAGCGTTACCCGTCAGTGCCGAGAGCTTTTCAGACAATTCAATCACTGGCGCGTGGGTAAATCCCGCGAGCATCGCATGTTCGAGTTTATCTAACTGATCTTTCAGTGCAGCATTAATGCGCGGATTGGCGTGACCGAACAAGTTCACCCACCAGGAGCTGATCGCATCCAGATAGCGCTTTCCATCCATGTCATACAGCCAGATACCGCGTCCATGGCTGACCGGAATCAGCGGTACGGTTTCATGATGCTGCATCTGGGTGCACGGGTGCCAGACGTGCTGCAAGCTGCGTGCGACCCAGTTATTTTGTGTTTCCAAAATGACTCCAGACTACAAGGCAAACCAGCTTCATGCATAAAAAACAATAGTGAAGACTGGTCTGGTTAAAGAAGACGCGTATTTTATGCGACTTTTCCTGTGACATCGGATTTCATGGCCGATTACATCATTAATTCAGGGTTTTCTCTTGATGAAGGTGCAGACTATGAACAAATTGATAAATCATTACTGCAAAGCATCACACTACCCAAGATGGCTTGCGCTTCTCTAAAAAAGAACGTACCCCTTCACGACCTTCATCGGAGGCGCGGATATGCGCAATGCCCTCTACCGTCGCAGCAACCAACTCCGGTGTCACCTCACGGCTAGCAACATCTTGTACCAGTTTTTTTGCTTGTCTCACTGCGTTTGGACTGTTGGTTACCAAGGCCTTAACGATCTCTGCGACTTTGCTATCGAGCGCGTCAGCAGCAACGACCTCATGGACAAAACCAATCCGCTGCGCTTCTGATGCAGAAAACCGTTCTGCCGTAATAAAGTAGCGACGCGCTGCACTCTCACCCATGGCTTTAATCACATACGGTGAGATCGTGGCTGGGATCAAACCCAATTTAACTTCACTCAGACAATAATTCGCGCTATCGACACTGATAGCGATATCACACGCCGCCACCAGACCCATGCCACCGGCGTAACAATCACCTTGCACTTTAGCCACCACGGGCTTACTGCAGTGATAAATCGCGGCTAACATCGCTGCGAGCTGGCCCGCATCCACCAGATTTTCGGCATGCGTGTAATCGGCCATTTTTTTCATCCAGTTCAGGTCGGCACCGGCACAAAACGCCAGACCATTCGCCGCTAACACCACCGCCCGTACCCTTGGTTCTGTATCGAGTTGACGAAATACCTGAGTGATTTCTGCAATGGTAGCTTCGTTGAAGGCATTGCGCACATCGGGACGGTTCAGAGTGACGGTAGCAACCGACTGTTGAATAGCGATACTGAGCGTTTCCATACTGCACTTCCTTACAATGAGTTAGTCATCATTTTTGTCTTCAGATGACACGTTTTATCACTTGGCATTTCCATTCGTAGCAAGAAAGTAGCTACGAGGCCTTATCTGTTTGAGCACTGATGGTCGGTTTCTTCCAGACCACCCTATCATCTACGGCATAAGGAGCACATTCTTGTTGAGCGCGCTTTTTACACAGCGCGAGTGCTTTTTCAAGCGCATCAGTTGTTCCACCGAAATAAGCGCCAAACTCGCCCGAGGCATCGACAACAAAAGCACGTGGAATATCGCTCTCAAGAAACTTCACATACTTGTCGCGCAATTCTGCGTTCTTCACCGGTACGCTTGCCAGTTCATTAATCTTCGCAAAACCGGTTTCCTCGGTATTGCCTGGTGTCTGCGGAATAAGAACACCTTGTCGCTGCAAAAAGTTATCAACAATCGGACGCCATGTCGAAAATGCCCGCGAGAAAAAGTAATGCCCGTTATCACCAAATGCAGGCATTGCCTGATATTCGGCAAGTTGACTCACGGACGATTGCTTCTGATATTCAGCAAACCATTGTTTAGGATAGGTAGGACCAAAATATTTATCGTTCTCTGTATAAATCCATAAGCTTGGAACTCGCGCCGTTTTACCGTACACCCCGAACATCCCTTTGAGTAAATCAGGACGACATGGCTCATAGGGTTGCGTGTCTGGATTTCCCCCACCACCACCTGCAAAATTAATCGCAGCAATCAATCCTGGAGGATTTTTAGCTGCGACCGTCATCGCTGTAGCGCCACCATAAGATTGCCCGAGTACGACGATGCGTGTTGGGTCGACATAGCTTTGCTGTTTTGCATACGCGATGACGGTGAGCGTTGCGGTCGCTGCAGCTTCATAGGCGGGTACATACATTTTTCCAGAACAAGTGCCTGAATATTCCGGATCAGGGTCGATCCCAGAATCGCCATAGCCGATACGAGTCGGCACCCACACAGCAAAGCCGCGGTTGACAAAATATCTTGATACTTGCAAAAAACGCTCGCGACCTGGCTTGGAGCGGTCTTTATAACTACGCCCATGCAGCAACACCACAATCGGGAATGGTCCGTCGCCGTTCGGCTTGAATTGCGTCACAACCATATCCTTACTGACTTCCTGATTGAATATGGTCTTCACGGTCGTAGGGATTTTAATGACCGACTCGTTTAACGTCGCAGAGAGTTGGTCCTCAGCATAAACAAGTTTCGAACCCATACCCAATAATAAGCTTAGCAGCGCGGTGTATTTCATATCGCTTACATCCTGAACACACCAAATTTCACGTCAGGAATTGGTGCATTCAACGCTGAAGATAAACCAAGTCCAAGCACCATGCGCGTGTCAGCCGGATCAATCACACCATCATCCCACAAGCGTGCGGAAGCGTAATACGGATGCCCCTGATGTTCGTATTGTTCTTTAATGGGTTGTTTAAATGCCGCTTCTTCTTCCGCACTCCAGCTGCCGCCTTTGCCTTCAATACCGTCACGTTTTACGGTTGCCAATACGCTGGCTGCTTGCTCGCCACCCATCACCGAGATACGAGCATTTGGCCACATCCACATAAAGCGTGGCGAATACGCACGACCACACATGCCGTAGTTACCCGCACCGAAGCTACCACCAATAATGACCGTCAACTTAGGGACGTTGGCCGTGGCAACGGCCGTTACCATCTTGGCGCCATTACGGGCAATGCCTTCGTTTTCGTATTTACGACCGACCATAAAGCCAGTGATATTCTGCAAAAATATCAGCGGAATTTTGCGTTGGCAGCACAGCTCAATAAAGTGCGCACCTTTTAATGCTGACTCTGAAAACAGAATGCCATTATTGGCGATAATACCGACTGGCATGCCGTAAATATGGGCAAAGCCACAGACCAACGTCGTACCGTAGCGCGCTTTGAATTCATCAAAATGACTCCCGTCAACCACGCGGGCGATCACTTCACGCACATCAAACGGTTTGCGCGTATCGACTGGAATTACACCATACAATTCGCTTGCCGGAAATTTTGGTTCTTCCACGTCTTTCATCACCACGGTTTGTGGTTTCTGACGGTTCAGATTGGATACGATGGTTCTTGCCAGAGACAACGCATGTGTGTCGTTCTGTGCGAGATGATCAACCACACCAGATAAACGGGTATGCACATCACCACCACCCAAATCTTCTGCTGTGACCACTTCGCCCGTTGCCGCTTTCACTAACGGTGGGCCACCCAAGAAAATCGTTCCCTGATTTTTAACGATAATCGATTCATCACTCATTGCAGGCACATACGCACCACCGGCAGTACAAGACCCCATGACGACCGCAATTTGTGGAATACCTTTTGCAGACATGTTTGCCTGGTTATAAAAGATACGGCCAAAGTGATCCCGATCTGGGAACACGTCATCCTGATTTGGTAAGTTTGCACCGCCACTGTCGACCAAATAAATACACGGCAAATTATTTTGCTCGGCGATTTCTTGTGCGCGTAAATGCTTTTTAACAGTCATCGGATAATACGTACCACCTTTGACTGTCGCATCATTACAAACGATCACACATTCCTGACCAGCAACACGGCCAATACCCGTAATGACACCCGCAGATGGTGCGGCATTGTCATACATGTCATACGCAGCCAGCTGTGAAAATTCCATGAACGGCGTACCCGCATCCAACAACATCTGTACCCGATCACGCGGCAACAGCTTCCCACGCGCGAGATGTTTTTTTCGTGCATCGTCTCCGCCACCCAGCGCGATCTTTTCAATCTTCGCTTTGAGGTCATCCACCACCAACTGCATCGCAGCGGCATTGGCTTTGAAATCTTCGGAGCGAGGATTCAGTTTGGAATCTAAAGTTGTCATATGATATTTATCCAAAAATCTGTTTTGTTATTGCTGACTGTTTTTCTCACCGTCTTACTCACTGATATCGCCGTTCACATAGACCCATTGACCGTCATAGCGAACAAAGCGACTGACTTCATGTAATTTGTGTGCCCTGCCGCCGATCTTGTACCGTGCCACAAACTCAACGGTTGCCGTGTCACCATCCGCGCTATGTGCCTTCACTTCCAGACCCAGCCATTTGGTGGGGTCATCGTGGGCAATACACTCCTGCGGGCAAGTTCTTTCATCCCATGTTGCGCGCAGATACGCTTCATCGTTGCGGGTGTAAGCGGTATAGCGTGAACGCATCAGTGCTTCTGCCGTTGGTGCCACCGCTGTACCGCTCATATAGGGGGCACAGCAGTCCTTCAAGGGTTTTCCTGAACCACAAGGGCAGGCATCACTATCATGCTGCATGCCCTTTTTTTTGCTGTCATTACTGCCTTTGCTACTTTTGCTTTGCATACTTACTTTTTACTTTCTTTCACTGCGACTGGTGCACCGGCAGCTTTCCATGCACCAAAACCACCTTCGATATGTGCCACGTTCTCGAGACCCATATCCTGTACGGTTTTAGTGGTGAGTGCGCTACGCCAGCCGGCGGCACAAAATAAAATAAATTCTTTAGACTCACCAAACACCGGTTTGAAATACGGCGAATCAGGATCCACCCAAAATTCGATCATTCCACGTGGCGCATGAAATGCACCAGGGACAATCCCTTCGCGTTCTAATTCACGGATATCGCGCACATCAACAAACTGCACCTGTGGGTCAGACAGTTTGGCCTGTGCTTGCGCCACACTGTAGGTTTTGATTTGTGCCGTCGCTTCATCAACTAATTGCTTGTAGCCTTTTTTCATTTTGTGCTCCTGTCAGTGAATCAATAAATCAAAATCCGCCAGTGGCTAACCACTTTTCGACTTGTGGCAGACGATCATTACCCCAGAAGGATTCACCATCCACAATAATCCACGGTGCGCCAAATACACCTTGCGCGACGGCATTGTCACCCGCTTGTTTCAGGCGTTCTTTGCGGTCGGCATCGTTACAGGCAGCAGCGACTTGTGATCCATCTAATCCCAAACCATCCACAAAACTAGCCAACCACGTCAAATCATTGATCGCCGCTGGGCCGGAGAAATAAGCTTTGGTCACACCGCGCACATAATCACCGACGTGTTCAGGTGCAGTGTCTTGTATCCACAGGCAAACACGGGCGGTATTGTGTGTGCCAATCGGAAACACCTCAGGCAAAACAAAGGGTACACCTGCATAACGCGCTGAACGTTCAAAATCATGTTTATAGTAGTTCGTCATGATCGGTGGCCGCATGGTCAGCGGTCCTGAACCTGTCGTTTTAAACACAGCGCCAAGCAAGATCGGTTTCCACTCAACAGTACGGCCATATTTTGCGGCAAGCGCCTCAATGGATTGACTTGCGATATATCCATACGGTGAAACAAAATCAAACCAAAATTCAATTGCCTTGCTCATTGCTGTCTCCTGATATTGACTACTTTTATAATGAACTTGCACCGACCATGAACCTTCACTGAACTACCCTACTTACCATGCTGATTTATCCTGCGGCGAGCGCACGACCAATCAGAATTTTCTGAATTTCAGACGTTCCTTCGTAGATCTGACAGACGCGAACATCGCGATAAATGCGCTCGACAGGGAAATCACTCACGTAGCCATAACCACCATGAATCTGGATCGCATCGGAGCAGACTTTTTCCGCCATTTCGGAGGCAAATAATTTCGCCATGGCCGCTTCTTTAAGACACGGTTTTCCTGCGTCTTTCATGCTGGCTGCATGCCAGATCAACTGACGCGCAGCTTCAATTTGCGTTGCCATATCTGCCAACTTAAATTGCACTGCCTGATGTTCATAAATCGATTTACCAAAGCTGCTGCGGTCTTTTGCATAAGCGAGCGCCGCTTCAAAAGCAGCACGTGCCATACCAACCGATTGCGAAGCAATCCCAATACGCCCGCCCTCTAAACCGGACAAGGCAATCTTGTATCCCATGCCTTCTTCACCGATCAGATTCTCGGCAGGAATGCGACAGTTTTCAAATAAAATCTGTGCGGTATCAGACGAGTGCTGACCCATTTTATGTTCGAGTCCGGCGACGATGTAACCCGGTGTTTTGGTGGAGACCCAGAATGCACTAATCCCTTTTTTACCAGCGGCTTTATCAGTCACCGCCATCACAATCGCGACGTCAGCATGCTTACCGCTGGTAATAAATTGTTTAACGCCGTTCAAGACGTAATCGTTGCCTTCGCGACGTGCGGTTGTTTTCAGGTCTGAGGCATCGCTACCAGCATGCGGCTCGGTGAGGCAAAATGCACCCAACATTTCGCCGCGCGCCAATGGGGTCAGCCATTGTTTTTTCTGTGACTCATTGGCGTACATCATGGCAATACTGCATACTGGACAATTGTTGACCGATACCACCGTAGAAGTACCACCATCACCCGCTGCAATTTCTTCTAACACCAGCGCCAGCGACAGATAATCCATACCCGCACCGCCATATTCCTCAGGTACAGCAACACCATATGCACCCATTTGCGCCAGCTCTTTCAATTCTTCGGCCGGAAAATGATGTTCTTTATCCCAACGCGCTGCGTTCGGTACTAAACGTTCTTGGGCAAAGCTGCGCATTGCATCGCGTATCATTTCGTGTTCTGGTGTGAGTAACATAGGTGTCTCTTTTCAATCTCTTGTCTATATTTCAGTGCTTACCAGCTAAGGCTGGAACCATCTTCGGCATTAAAAAAACTGCCGTTATTTTCTGTTTTGAGGCCGTCGAGCAGATGACGAATACGCTGTGCACTATCGCTTATTTCCAAATCAGCACCTGCACCACCCATCTCGGTTTTAACCCAACCTGGATGTAAAGCAACACAGATAGCTTTGCTGGTGTTGAGTGACACATCTTTTAATACCGAATTGAGTGCTGCTTTACTGGCACGGTATAACCAACCATGCGTTGTCGAGCGATGGGCAATCGCGCCCATCTGTGACGAAATCACCGCCAGCTTTCCGTTGGCATTTTCTACTAACGGAAGAACGATAGGCAAAATACGCATCGCCGCCAATACATTGGTATGCATCACCTCATCAAACTGCTCTTGCTGTGGCGATGTCAATCCGTTGGTATGCGGACCGTAGACGCCTGCATTTACAATCGCGACGTCAATTTTTTCGTCATCCAAGCGCCAGCCAAGACCGGCACAATCATTTAAGTTATTCACATCCAGCGGTAGCGCTTCACAACCGTCTGCCTGCAACGCAGCGAGATGATCCGCACTACGCGCCGTCGCAATCACGCGCCATCCGGCTGCTTTATATTGCAACGCCAATTCGTGACCAATTCCACGCGAGGCACCAATGATTAATGCGGTAGGCATCTTGCTTCCTTTAATACTTCAATTTGCACATTTTTTCGTGCACAAGTTCATTCAATTTCTCACCACTTGAAGGTACTTTTCACGCACGTTGCTGACAGTGGATAAACCAGCGAGCGACACACTATTGAGTTAAGAAGCGCAGTCGTAGATATGTACGACGAACATCGCAGACTCAATAGTGTGTCGCGCAGTAGCTTATACAGGGTTAGACGAGCTCGATGGCCATGGCTGTTCCTTCTCCACCACCAATACACAACGACGCCACACCACGTTTCTTACCTTGTTTTTTCAAGGCACCGATCAGTGTGATGATGATACGTGCACCGGATGCGCCGATTGGGTGACCTAATGCACATGCACCACCATGCACGTTCACTTTGTCATGAGAAATGCCGAGCTCTTTCATTGCGGCCATTGGTACTGTAGCGAAAGCTTCATTGATTTCAAACAAATCAACGGTATCCGTTGTCCAGCCTGTTTTTTTGTATAATTTTTCGATCGCGCCAACAGGTGCTGTTGTGAACCAGCCTGGTTCTTGTGCGTGCGATGCATGCGCGAGAATTTTAGCGATGGGTGTCAGGCCCAGTTCTTTGGCTTTCGATTCACGCATGAGAACAAGTGCCGCAGCACCATCATTGATCGAGGAAGAAGAGGCAGCAGTGATCGTGCCATCTTTTTTGAACGCTGGTTTTAATGATGGGATTTTGTCGAGCTTCGCTTTCAACGGGCCTTCATCTTTATCGATGACGATATCACCACCGCGGCCAGAGACCGTCACGGGCGCGATTTCCCATGCAAAAGAACCATCAGCCGTTGCGGCTTGTGCACGTTTCACAGAAGCGATTGCGAACGCATCCTGATCTTCACGTGTGAAGTGGTACTTGGCTGAACAGTCTTCCGCAAAGGTGCCCATGGAACGACCTTTGTCGTACGCATCTTCCAGACCATCGAGCATCATGTGATCAAAAATCTGACCATGTCCGATACGATAGCCACCGCGTGCTTTAGGAATCAGATATGGCGCATTGGTCATGGATTCCATACCACCAGTCACTAACACATCGTTGCTGCCCGCAGTGATCGAATCAAATGCCATCATCGTGGCTTTCATGGCCGAGCCACACATTTTAGACAGTGTCACTGCGCCAGTAGACATGGGCAAACCAGCTGCCAACAATGCCTGACGTGCAGGTGCCTGCCCCTGACCTGCCATTAAGCAGTTACCAAACAATACTTCTTCCACCAGTTCTGGTTTGACGCCAGCGCGTTCTACAGCTGCTTTAATTGCAACAGCACCAAGCTGGCTCGCTGTCAAAGAAGAAAAATCACTTTGAAATGCACCCATAGGAGTACGGGCTGCACCAACGATAACGATAGGGTCGTTCATTCTATTCTCCAAAATAAAAATCAGTCATTGACACGATTGACGCACTTCACATGCGAACAAGGTATTTCTGACAATTACATCACATATAACGATCATCAAAAAAAATTTACGTCTGATGGCAAAACCGTATCTCTTGTGGATACGGAAAAACGTCATCTACTTTGCCAGCAACAATGCGCTGTTTGCGTCCGTCCCAGTAACCGGCGGTTAGTAAGTCAGCGTGGTGCTTCATAAAGAATTCTCTTACTTTAGTGTTGCCTAATAAAAAGGTGCCAAATTGCTCCGGAAAGACATCATTTTTCGCTACGGGATACCACGGCTCGGCGGACATTTCATCTTCTTCGTTGCGTGGCGCCGGGATATTGCGAAACTTACAATCGGTGATGTATTCGATTTCATCGTAATCGTAAAAAACCACCCGACCATGTCGTGTCACTCCGAAATTTTTATACAACATATCACCAGGGAAAATATTTGCCGCGACCAGATCTTTAATCGCGTTACCGTATTCGATGACACCATGTTCCATCGCATCCATATCGCCACGTTGCTCTGCTTCAGTGAGGTAGATATTGAGTGGCGTCATGCGACGCTCTATGTATAGATGTTTTATGACGACTTCATCGTCGTTTTCTTCTAACGACGACGGCGCATATTGCTTAATTTCATGAAGCAAATCATCTGAAATACGGGAGCGCGGAAATGCCACATCAGAATACTCCAAGGTATCGGCCATGCGTCCCACACGGTCATGGTTTTTCACCAGTAAATACTTTTCTTTGATTAAAGCTTTAGTGGTTTCTTTTGGTGGTGGAAAACTGTCTTTAATGAGTTTGAAGACATATGGAAACGATGGTAATGCAAACACCAACATCACCAGTCCGCGAATACCTGGCGCGGTTGCAATCTGATCCGACGAATATTTGAGATGATGCAAAAAATCACGATAGAACAAGTTCTTACCGTGTTTCTGCAAGCCGATCATGGTGTAAATTTCGCTGCGTGGCTTCTTTGGCAAAATACTGCGAATAAACTGCACATACGCTGAGGGTACTTCCATGTCGACCATGAAGTAAGCGCGCGTAAAAGAAAATAGAACTGTGATTTGCATCGCGTCAAATAAAACCGTATCAAGCACCAACGATCTTTTGTGCTTATGCATAATCGGAATCACAAATGGATACTCACGATTACCATTGATGCCTTTGCCTATAATGTAGGCAGATTTATTCCGGTAAAAAAGGCTGGCGAGGACCTGTATCTGATGGTTAGGTTCCAGCTTTTCACCGCCAAAATTTTCACGCAGGCGGGCTTCTACCAAGGCCACATCGCGATCCAGATCTTCAAAATCTGTCTTTAGCTGAAAATTGGTGACAATGCGTTTGATCGTGAAATTGAGACCATCTGTGGCTGGATAATATACGCGGTAGGTCGGTGGTGTATCTTCGCGTTCGAGATACTCTGTGGACGTAGCAGGTCGGACGAAAATAAAGTCATTATGAAAATACGTGCGATGCAGCAACTTGGTGCAGACGGTATTGAAAAACGTTTCTGCTAACTCAGGGCGCAGATGATCTGTCAGCAAACCCATGTAGTGCAGCTTGACTTCGCGCCAGACGTCGTCAGTCAAATCGTCTTCTTCGTATTCATCTTCGAGCGCTTGTACACACTCGCGTACCCGCGTATCGTAAAACTGAATACGTTCCCTCGCGGCAAGTTGTGCTGCTTTCCAGTCGCCCTCTTCAAAATATTTTTTCGCGCCCTGACTACTGGCACTAAACAAACGGTAATGCTTGTCAAAGCCATCTAATATCATCCGTGCGATATCAAAGGCAATCTGGGAAGACAACAACTTAGGGAAGTGGGCGTTTGGCATAGTCTTTACTCAGGCAAGGTTAAACTGGTTTTTCCATGTTTCTAGTTTAACCAAATCCACGCCAATACCACCACAAATGACGAAAAGTGGTTGTTTAAATGAATGCAAGACAGGTAAGTTCTGATAAGCAACTGCCAGTGTTGCGCCACAGGCGGGTTCGACTAATGCCCTGGTGTCATCGGCAAAACGCAGACAGGCATCGACGGCCTGTGCGTCACGGACCAGCACGCTGCGGATGTCGTGTTCACGGGTCAGATCAAACGCTTTTTGCGCAACACGTCTTGCGCCCAACGACGTCGCTATACTTGAAATTGTCGGCAAGGTCACACACTGATTAGCCTGTATGGCAGCATGTAATGACGCCGCACCTTCGGTTTCAACAGCGATCACTGGGATATGTGCCAAGCCGTTGCGTTGCAGGCCCTGCACCACACCACTCATCAATCCGCCACCACCGACAGAACAAACGACGACGTCAAATTCAATCTGTCCTGCCACTTCATCGATCAGACTACCATTCCCGTCCCAGATGTCAGTATGGTCAAACGGCGGGATATACACCGCACCGGTTTCTTCACACAATGCCAGCGCTACTTGATTGGCTTCATCCCAGACATTCCCTTCAACAATCAGCGTCGCACCTATCGCCTCAATGGCTTTGCGGACGGAATCAGAGGTAGTGTGAGGAACGACAATCGTGGTTTTTAATCCCAGCGCAACGCCAGCGACGGCAGCAGCGAATCCGGCATTGCCACCTGACGGACAAACAAACTGCTGCGCACCGTTGGCTGCTGCACGTTGACACATCAGACCAATGCCACGCAATTTGAAGGAACCAGACGCTTGCAAATTGTCCATTTTGAGCCAGACCTGCTTGTCCAACGCCGATGACAACGCCCGGTGGGATAACAGAGGTGTATTCAGATGTAATGGCTTCATACCTGATGTTCCGGAAACGGGTGCAAACTACAGCGCGCCACGTCATCGTGACGAAGACGCGCCTATTGAGTCTTACTTTGGGTTCTTAGCGGGTTTCTGCAAACAATTCGCGACCAATCAGCATACGTCGAATTTCGCTCGTGCCTGCGCCGATTTCATACAGTTTCGCATCACGCCACAAACGACCAACCGGATATTCGTTGATGTAACCGTTGCCACCCAGTGTCTGAATCGCCTCGCCCGCCATCCAGGTCGCTTTTTCTGCGGAGTACAAAATTGCGCCAGCAGCGTCTTTACGCAGTGCACGCAATGCCTCAGGGGTCTTAGCGCGGTCACATGCCTGGCCAACCGCATAGACGTAGGCTTTGCATGCCATCATCGTCGAATACATATCGGCTAATTTACCTTGCATCAATTGGAATTCACCAATCGGCTGACCAAACTGCTTGCGATCATGCACGTACGGTACAACGGCATCCATACATGCTTGCATAATTCCCAAAGGCCCGCCCGACAACACCGAGCGCTCGAAATCCAGACCAGACATCAAGACGTTCACGCCTTTGCCCAACCCGCCCAGTACGTTTTCTGCAGGTACTTCGCAATCCTCGAACACCAATTCACCGGTGTGCGAACCACGCATACCCAGTTTGTCGAGTTTTTGCGCAATGCTGAACCCCTTAAAGCCTTTTTCGATCAAGAAAGCGGTCATTCCACGTGGACCGGCTTCGATATCATTTTTGGCATAAACCACTAGCGTGTCGGCATCAGGACCATTGGTAATCCACATTTTGGTACCGTTGAGCACCCAGCGGTCACCTTTAAAATCAGCACGTAATTTCATGCTGACCACATCCGAACCTGCGTTCGGTTCCGACATCGCCAGCGCACCAATATGCTCACCAGAGATCAGTTTTGGCAGGTATTTTTGTTTTTGTTCTTCAGTACCGTTACGTTTGATCTGGTTAACACACAGATTGGAGTGCGCACCATACGACAAGCCAACGGAGGCAGAGGCGCGGGAGATTTCTTCCATGGCAATAATATGCGCTAGATATCCCATATCAGCGCCACCGTACTCTTCACTCACGGTAATACCCAGAATACCGAGATCACCCATTTTGCGCCATAAATCCATTGGAAATTGATCGTTGCGATCGATTTCAGCGGCACGTGGTGCGATTTCAGCGGCTGCGAATTGCTGGATCGTTTCACGCAAGGCGGCGATATCTTCGCCGTGATCAAAAGTTAAACCTGGGAGATGAAGCATGTCGTCCTCACTAATTGTTGGAGTTAGTTATTTTGTACATCTTACAAACGGTATGTTGCTCGGCCGACGACACTTCGCCTCGGCTGCAACTTAAAACCATCATTGAAATAAGTATAAACAAAAATGATACTTCGAATTGACGTTTACGTAAACGTCAATTCATCCACTTTTTGTGCTTCGAATACATTTACACTACGGCATGCGTACCATTGCTATGCGCCAATAGATGACAACTTTCTTCTTCATGCGCGCTAATTTCTGCCAACATCACTTCAATGTCCTCGCGTTGTTGCTCTAGCGCAGCACGATGCCTTGCCAAAACAACCAGAAAACTTTGCAATTGTGCTTCGGTATCCTTTGGAGAACGGTACATATCGACTAAGCTTTTGATGTCCGATAAACTCAAGCCCAGACGCTTACCGCGCAAGGTCAGTTTCAGGTGGGTACGCTCACGCGCTGTATAGACACGGTTACGCCCGCTGGGTCCCTCGCGTGTGGGGTTCAGTAAGCCTTGGTCTTCGTAAAAACGGATCGCTCGTGGCGTGATGTCGAATTCGCGTGCTAATTCGGTAATGGTGTAGGTGGCCATAGTTTTAGATACAAAAATCAGTTTTCTGATTACAATCTCAAATTGACGTTAACGTCAATTAAACAAAACGCATTGTAGGCTATTCCGGCCGCAGTGTTACAGCAAGATAGTTTGGACTAAAAAAAATAATTCCCGCCATAGGAAAATCACATTAACATAGTGACAATAGTCCCAGCCAGGCAACAAACAAGAGACAAACATGAACCAGCTTGAACAGCAACTCCACTACCCCTTTGGCGATACATTGCCTGAATCCGGCAAAACCATGGAAATCGCCCCAGGCGTTCTGTGGATACGTATGGGCCTGCCATTTGCCTTAAACCACATTAATCTATGGTTACTGGAAGACGAGGTAGAAACAGAAACAGGCCGAATCCATGGCTGGACAGTTGTCGATTGTGGTATTTCCAGTGACGCGACGCGCGATAGCTGGGAAGTACTGTTGGGAGACAAGAACAACCATTTGCGTGGTCTGCCGATTGTGCGTGTGATTGTTACGCACTGTCATCCGGATCATGTCGGCCTCGCAGACTTCTTATGCAGCCGCTGGAAAGTGCCGCTGTGGATGACCGCTGGCGAATACGCGTTCGCACGGATGATGTCCGCCAGTCTGCCTGGCGCGGATGGTACAGCGATGTTCCCACATTTCCGCAAACATGGTCTGATCGACCCTACCATGCTGGAACAGATTCAGGAAAGAAAGAATCACTACACCCGCTTGGTACCAACAGTACCGGCCGCTTATCGCCGCTTACAAGAAGGCATCCCACTGAACATCCTCGGACGACGCTGGGATGTCATTACTGGCTTTGGTCATTCACCCGAACACGCCTCCCTGTATTGCGCGGAACTCAACCTGATGATCTCGGGTGATATGTTACTGCCACGGATTTCAACGAATGTGTCGGTGTTTGCGATTGAGCCGGAAGCCAATCCGGTACAGCAATATCTGGACTCGCTACAAAAGTACAGCCACTTCCCTGCTGACACGCTGATTTTGCCATCCCATGGAAAACCATTCCGCGGCATGCATACCCGTATTGAGCAATTACAGGATCACCACACCGACCGTCTGGAAGAAGTGCGGGTTGCCTGTACCACACCGCAGTCGGCGTGTGACATCGTCCCCATCATGTTCCGTCGTCCACTGGACTCGCATCAACTGACTTTTGCGATCGGCGAAGCACTCGCCCATTTGCACAAACTATGGTTCGATGGCACGCTGCAACGACAGTTAGGTGATGACGGTGTTATGCGTTTTGTAAATGTAGTCTCTAACAAATAAACACAGGTTGAGGCTGGATCTGCATGTGGATCAGCCTTCAGCCTTGTTTCGACGCAACCAATGCAACCCTGCTCGGATACTGGACACTATCCACATCAATAAGGTTAAAACAAGCAAGCACAGCGCAGCAAAACTGATGTGGTTAGCGATTCGCTGGCCCTCTGACACACCAAATGTGAACGGTTGATAGTGAATGAATTTTTTCGCTTCTTCGATCTGATCAGCCCGGAACAAATCCCCTGGCTGACAAGCATTTTCCTTAGGGAACACATAGCACGCTGGGTTTTTGAGATTTAAATATCCGTCGCGAACGATTAAGACACTCGCTTCAGACAAACCAGCCGCGGAAAACTTCTCTAAGCGGTAACCAAAAATAGGGTTATAGCAAAACACCTGCGATATCCCGGCAATCATTGTGTCATTGCCCCCTAATTTGGCTTGGTAACGCCCCGCATGAATTTCAGCACTGGTGCCAAGGCTCTGAATTTCTGGTTTAAATACACCCGCTTTAAAAAACTCGTCCGCCACCGATACCGGCCGTGCATCATAATTTTGTGCCAAGTAATACTCTCGTGATTCGCTGGCGAATTGTCCCACCGTTGCAATGACAGCCAAACTCACCACAGCAAATTGATATTGACGACTGACGACTTTCTCAAGCAACAAACCAAACCCAATAGCAAACAACGGAATATACACAATCACCCATCGCAGCGGCGTACTCGTTGAATTGATCACTGGAATACGTTTTAAGATCGCATTCCATGCTGGCGTATAAGTGTTAAAAGCGAGTGGCCAGAGAACCGCCAACAGCAACAATACAAACAGGATGAGCGATCTGGTGGAGAAAGCCCATTTCCATTCATGACGACGCCATTGCCAGAGTGCGGCCAGTAACAACGCTGGTGCGATCAACACCATGACACTGCTGAAGTTATATGCCCATTCATGCGGCTCAAGCGTCCATTCGACATTGGTCAACTTTGGTACGCCAAAACGATAGGCCGTTTGCGATGGGAAAAATAATCCACCGCCAATCAACAATACGGTATCAATCAATGACTTCCCTCCTGGCAGGGTATAAAATGTCCTAGAAAAACCAGCCAGAAAAGCCGAAGCAGCATAAAGCTTTGATATTGCTAAACAAGCCGCAAACAACCCGGTAAGCGATCCGCGCGCTAACACTGAACGAATCTCACCCCCGCGCAGCAATTGCAGCAAAACAATCATCAGAACAGCTAACGCCCCTGCCAGTAACAGACTCCCTAATCCTGAATGCACCCAGTACGCGACAAAAGCGCCTGCAACAATAGCAGCAACCCATTGCTGGAGCCGGTCTTTCAGAGGAAATAATAGTAGTAGTGCAATCCAGGGAACAAGCGCAAAGCCATGGAAAGTCACATGCCCTACCAGCATACGATGCGGCAAAAATCCATTCATCATCAACATCGTTGCCACTAATAATGCAACAGGAATAGTACTGACAAAGACGCTGCGCATCAATGCATAGCCACCCCAAAATATCACGCTTGCTGAAACCAGCGACATCGTGAATGCCACATTTAATGGACTCATGACCAGACTCAATAGCTGGGGTAAAGAATAATAAGTCGACTGTGGGTCAGCGAAATATGGTTGTCCGGCGCAAAATGATGGGGTGAACCACGGAATATCCATACCGTTATTTTTAAACCAAATTTCACCGTCAAGCCACGCCGGAAACAAATAAGAATAATCGTGACCGACAGCCAATCGCAGATTAGGAAAAAAGGGAGTCATCACATGGGCGAAGACTAATAAAAACATGAAAAAATACAGCACAACACCGACCCGGGTCTTCAATTGTGTACCCGATTCGGATGACAAAATTACTTTACTCATGATGCAATGGATCCCGGCTAACAGCTCTGAACGAAAAACGGTTGTGGACGACGTAGCCGATAACGACAGTCAGAATCACTAAGGGCGGTTGCGAAAATACAGGATGAAAACCGCAAAAATCAACCAACACCCATAGACCAGATAGTTGAATCCCCAACACAAATAAAGACGACACATTAAACCTAAGGTATTCATTGAGCATCGGGGCATGGCTATTGAATACGAAACGACGATACATAAGCCAAGACTGGAAAACGGCAATCATGTGACTCAGGATGGCGATCAGCAAATAATGTACCTGCTTACCAAGTAAATAGTATATCCCGGAAAAAATAGCACATCCTGCACACGTGTTCCATGCACCAATCACCAAATACCTGATTTTCTTTGACTCTCCGCTCTTAAATTTATTCAGCAAAGACATTATTTGATCGCAATAACCGTATAGCCAAGCGGATCTTCACTGCTACCAAGTTGCCAGAAAGAAGATGCATGACCCCAGATCGCCAATATCGGAATCATTGGACTACATAAAACGGAACAAAGAAAACTCAACACATTAAACCGACCTTTGATTGGAGCAATATTTCTGAACCAGATCACGAGGAGCTTTGCAATGATGCTCGTGATATCAGTTCCTCTGGGTGTTATCCTCAGACACTGAAATTGCTTAAACATGTGCGCTAAGCTACTAGGCGTGTACCTGAAAAAATCGTAAGGAATATAATGGAAACGGGCACTCCATGGAACCGTGACAATCAGATGTCCACCAGGCTTCAATACACGATGTATCTCGTCAACCAGTGTCTGATAGTGTTGAACATGTTCCAGCACCTCGGTACACAACACAGCGTCAAAACTAGCATCAGGAAAAGGAATGTGGGTCCCGTCAAAAGCAACGATGTCGCTGTTACGGTAATCAAATTTTTCCGCATCAACGATATCAAGCCCAGTGTAACTTGTATGCTGTGCAGAGAACAAAAAACGGTACGGCGAAGAGCCACAACCAACATCGAGTACCGCGCCTGCAGCCTGTTTCAGTTCCTCGCGGATACTTTGATATACCGTTGCGACTTGTAAATCCAAAAACAGACGCGCGCAGAACTTGAGCTTGCCTGCCAAGCTCACAGGAGCACTTAATGCTAAAGGCCGGAATTTTTCTGATGCCATATTAACTTCGCTTAATTCCTACCGCTAACAAATTGCCGACTTTGGCAGAGATCAACCTATTCCCAAATGACGATGACGTGATTGTTGATAACAGTCGATATTTGATGATTTTAGGTAAAGGCATTAATCTCAGCCAATAAGACAAAGGATAAGCGTTCCGCAAGCTTTGTACACTGACGTCTGAAAAACCGACTTTTTGGTAGAGCGACGTCATGCTTTTTGGCGAAAATAATTGCAAGTGCTCGATATCGTAAATGGGACTTTTCTTACCAAGAAAACGAGCGAGTGGTGCGCGGAAATCATGAACCACCGTCACAAACATACCACCTGGTCGCAACAAGTCATAAACAGCGTTACAAAGTTCAAGCGGGCTATCTAAGTGTTCTAAAGTTTGAAAACACGTAATCAGATCAAAGGTATTCTCTTCAAAATCTTCTTTTCTGAAGAAGTCATTTTTCAGAAAATGTTTTACTTTCGGTGCCGCGCGCTTCACTGGCTCTACAGAAGGCTCAACGCCGATGACGTTAGCAAATCCGGCGTCAAGTAACGAGGCCACAAAAGCACCGTCACCCGCGCCGATATCCAATGCAGATTGCCGGTGACTGAGTATCGGTAATAATTTTTTTATTTCATTTGCATACGTCTGCGCAGCATATTTTGATTCATTTTCTGCATCAAACTGCGCATCCCGATAACTGCTCTGAAACCACGCCGTGTCAGGCACTGCATTCGCAAATACCAGATCACATTCTGGGCATAAAGCCAAATCAAAATGCATGTACTCCGGTAGCTTGCGGGATGCAAATGCAAAACCGTCGAGAGCAGCAAAATCGACTTCCGCTTTCATCCAAGATTGATGTGCTTTTACACCGCAAATAGCGCATCCTCTTTCATACATCGCTGGTGGTGACACCGCACTCATTTCGCCCCCTGGTTCTGCTCCGTTGCATCTCTGACTTCACCATCGCGCACAATACTTCTGCGTAAAAAATGCGGCCGCTGTTTGACTTCTTCAAAAATTTTCGCGATGTATTCACCAACCAAGCTGATCGATAACAAGGTACTGGCGCCAAAAAATAACTGAATCAGTAAAATAGTGGTCACGCCTTTCGGCACCATTTCCGGGAACAATAATCGGGATGCAATTTGCAGCACAATCAGACAAGACACCACCAAAAATATCAGCACACTAAACGCCGATAACACGTTCAGTGGGGTATTACTGAAAGACAGAATACCCTTCTTCGCCCAACCGATATTTTTTAAGAAATTATTGGTGCTGCGGCCAAACATGCGCTCTGGGCGGACGTAATCGACACCTGTCTGGCGAAAGCCTGAAAAGGCTCTAACGCCACGCAAAAACAGATCGCGCTCAGGGAACTGCAACATACAACGCACAACCCGTTTATCAATCAGCGAAAAATCTCCCGCATCGCGCGGGATGTGTAAATACGAAAACGCATCAAATACCTGATAAAACGCTTTATACGCAAACCGCATATACCACGAGGCTTCGCGCTTCACACGGCGGCCGTAGACCACTTCACTACCCGCACGCCATTTTTCAACAAACTGTTCAATCAGCTCGGGTGGGTCCTGCAAATCCCCATCGAGTAATACGCAAGCATTTTTGGTCGCCAGTTCCATCCCGCTTCTGAACGCTGCCTGCGATCCGAAGTTACGTGAATGCGATATACCAATCACGCGATGATCCTGACGGCTGATCTCACGAATCACTTCTTCCGAATTATCGGGACTACAGTCATTGACAAAAATAATTTCGTAATCGATACCGATTTTTAAAAAGGTATCTGTTAAACGCCGATACATATACGGAATCGCCTGCCCATCTTTATAGCAGGCAATGACTGCGGTCACGCTATAGCGGCGGTCTAAACCATCTTGTTTGCTCGACGAAAGGTAAGCTTGACGGTCTTGTAATCCAACATACCAGTCACGCATTTTTTGCAAACCGTCTTCGATCGGAATGCGTGCAGTCCAGTGCAGAACACGGACGGTTTTTTCTGGATTGGCGTACCAGTCAGCCACATCCCAATCGCGCTGTGGCATGGTAAATTGTGGCTCTCCTGGAATAGCGAACAGTTGCTTAGACAAATTTGCTAAAGCACCGATGGTCGTGCATCTGCCACTACCCACATTAAAGGACTCGCCATAAAAGTCTGGCGCTAGATGCAATGCGGCATCAATAAAGGCTTCACAAGCATCATCGACATACACAAAATCGCGTGAGATATTCGGATTAACAAAGGGCGGGAACGTTCCTTCTGTGGCTTTGCTAATCAATGTCGGAATCAGGCGTGCAGGATCTTCGTAAGGGCCGTAAATGGAATAGAGACGCAGATTCAGACAAGGCAGGCGTCCGACTTTTCCTTTGTACAGAATCAGATTAGCAACGGCACATTTAGAGACCGAGTAATGGCTGTTGGGTGCCATTGGGGCATCCTCAGCCGGGCCTTCAGCCAGATTACCGTATTCGGACGAGGATCCGGCATGAATATAGGCATGCACGCCACGATGTGACAGCTCTTCCAGCAAATTGACTGCAACACCAACGTTGGTGCGGTAGATCAGATCTGCTTCATTCTGAAATGAATACGCGCCATAAGAAACGCAATCGAAAATAGTTAAAGGCCGCGTCTGATCCAATAAGACGCCAACATTGGAGGGCACCAATAAATCAGCTAGGACGATGTTCTCTTCCGGTACTCCTTCCAGCCGCCAGGCAGGCAAACGGGATGCCGTTCCAAAGACGTCATTGCGATACTGTAGCAACATCCGCAATAGGTTGGCGCCAACAAATCCACTGGCACCCAACACGAGGATTGGTCCTTGTAGTGCGGTTATTTTTAATTTTAAATCGGCATTCATAGACACATACTTTCTTGTTGCCAGCGTCGTAAGACGTTATCGGCATCCATCTGACTCTCAAGTCGGTGAAATACTTGTGACCCATAGGTACCAGATGGGTAGCCCTGCGCACAGCAATGTAGGAGCTTTGGCGTCACACCTTGCTGCGCCAGCGTGGAGAGTAAGGCATGTCCGGCACTGCCATGAGCGACATGCTCTTCAACCACCGTCAGCAATCCATTATTTTTGATTGTTTGCAACAACTGATCAGGCACGTTGGTGAATCCTTCTGGCATGACACCGAGCGCCCATAGCGCAGGGCGATTGTCTTGCGGCAGATCACGCATTCTTTGCATCAGACTTCCCGCTACAGGCCCCACCACAATCATCACCCCTTGGTCACCTTCTGACAGACAGCGCCATGCTGAAAACGGCGGGACAGCCATATCAGCCGGTTTTTCGCAACGCCCAAGACGTAAATAACCTGGTTGACCGGAGGCAGACATCTGACATACGGCGGGTTCGACGTCTTCAGCGAAGGCCGGCACAAATACCTGCATCCCCTGCAATCCCAACAACACACCATAGTCTTCAATAGCGTGGTGAGATGAGCCCATAGAACCGTAAGCATAGCCGCCGCCGTTACCGACGATTTTTACTGGCAAGCGGTTGAGGCAGACATCGTTACGGATTTGTTCAAAAGGGCGGGCATAAATGAACGGGGCGATACTATAGACCCAAGCCTCCGTACCCATTTTGCACATCCCTGCGGCGGCAGAAACCATATTTTGCTCAGCCACGCCGGCATTAATGAACCAGGGGCCCATCAGATCTCGTAAGGGTTCGAGCGCCATAAAACCAAGATCACCGGTCAAAAAGGCAAATTTGTGCTCGTTAAATAGATTACGCCAGGCGCTACAGGCGGCGTTTCTCATGGCGCCTCCACTTCTTGGCGGGCTTGCTCATACTGTGCAGAATTCAATGGCAGATAATGCCATTCGAGGCGATTTTCCATAAAGGAGACGCCTTTGCCTTTGATGGTATTCATAAAAACCACATGCGGTCCCTGTTCGGCAGGTTCGTGCATGACTGCCAGTTGTTCTGGATCATGACCGTCAATCACAGAAATTTTCACATCAAACGCACTAAGACGCTTGTGCAGATCGCCCATGGAGGCCACTTCAGTCGTTGTGCCAAAACCTTGCAGGCCGTTCACGTCAATGAGGATGGTCAGATTATTTAGTTGCTGGTGTCGTGAGAAAATCAGTGCTTCCCAGTTGGAGCCTTCTTGCCATTCGCCGTCGGACATCAGGCAAAAAACCCGTCCCGTGTTACATTGCAGACGCTTCGCTAAGGCCATCCCAGTCGATACCGGAAAACCATGTCCCAGGCTACCGGTAGCCACAGCTATCTCTGGCAGCCAACCTGCTACCGGGTGACCGGCAAGCAGGGTTGCATCACGATGAAATTGCGCTAGATCGCCGTCAGTGAGGCGGCCAATAGACCATAACGCAATATACAGCGCCCCTGCAGCATGTCCTTTGGCAAGAACAAACGTATCTTCTTTTTGCAAGACATGGTGATGGAGATAGAGTAGCGCATCCAGACAGGACAAATTTCCGCCCAGATGACCCACTTTGCTATCGTAATGCATACGCAACAAACGTAGCCGGGCCTCCTGGCACAATTGCTTAAAGCTCATATAGCGGCTCAGTGAAATCTAATTTTTGATTAGACCACCTTTTTTTAGCGACTGTCAATTTTCAATAAGCAACAAATTTTCGGATAGTTGGTCATCGTGCGGACATTTGTGGCCCTATTCACCTATTTCGAGAATGAAGACGTTACGCACCGAACTGCAAACAGCGCATGCTGATGGTGCCGGCCTGAAAACTTTGATACGTTTGTTGCACTTGCTCATTCGGATCTGCGGCACCAAGTATATAAAGCAGTGGCCAGTAATGATCCGGCGTCGGTACCGCCATCTTGGCTGCAGGACCGAGCGACAGATAGTCAATCAAAGCGGCATCGTTGCGGTTGCTGATAGCGTGCCAGACGGCATCGTCAAACTCTCGCGCCCAGGCACGGCTAGCTTGCGGGCTTTCTACTGCCTGAAAGTCAAGTGCTCGCAAGTTATGGGTGATGTTGCCACTGGCAAAGATCAACACCCCCTGATCCCGCAAGGCAGCTAATTGCCTGCCGATTGCGTAATGATAAGCACCAGCCTCCGCATAATTGATCGAGAGCTGAAATACGGGGATATCCGCATCAGGATACATGTGCGTTAAGACACTCCAGCTTCCGTGATCCAGTCCCCAATCATGGCTCAGACTTACCTGCGGCAACTGCGCCTGCAACAGAGACAGCGTGGTATGCGCCATGGTCTCATCGCCAGCAGCTGGGTATTGAACGGCGAATAAAGCATCCGGAAAACCACCAAAATCATGAATCGTTGGCGGAGTAGGCTGCGCATCAATCTGCGTACTACCCGGCGTCAGCCAGTGTGCCGAGACGGCAAGTATTGCTTTCGGCTTTGGCAGGCGCTTTGCCCACGCCGCCAGATGACGAGTATAAGTGTTGTCTTCAATGGCGTTCATCGGACTGCCATGGCCGACAAAAATAACAGGCATGCGCGAAGCAGCGTGTTTTGGCAGTGTTTCAGGCGTGTTCATTCTTGCTTCCCAACTGGTCATTGATCGGTGCAGGTGTGCAGGATGGAGATCACAGCACATCTCTGTTCATGACAATAACAGTTTCAGCAAAAATGTGTTGGCATCGACGGTATTTTGATCAAGGTCGGTGATGTCATTCATCATCTGAAACGACTACACCTTGTTCTCAGACAGCGCCAGCGATGCGGCGGCTATTGCATGTAACGCCGTCGTGTCAAAGAGAGGCAGACAAGAATCGGCGGTTCCGATTAACAGTGCGATTTCAGTACAACCCAATATCACTGCTTCGGCACCGTTGCTGGCTAAATATTCAAGTACGCGCTGGAAGGCGCTGCGGGATTCGGATGAAACAATGCCCTGACACAACTCTTCATAAATCACGCGATGAATCATGTCGCGATCTGCCAGCTCCGGCACAATGACTTGTAACCCATGACGATCGGTTAAGCGATCGCGATAAAAATCCTGTTCCATCGTGAATCGTGTCCCTAACAAACCTATCTTCTTATACCCCGCCTGTTGAATAGCTTGCGCCGTTGGATCTGCAATATGTAGTAATGGGATATCAACAGCGGCTTCGATATGGTGTGCCACTTTATGCATGGTATTGGTACACAACACGATAAAGTCAGCATCTGCTTTTGCAAGCCGCTTCGCCGCCTGCGCCATGGCATTGCCTGCAGCAATCCAGTCGCCCTGGTGTTGTAGTTGTTCAATTTCGTGAAAATCGACACTCAGTAACACGATCTTTGCTGAATGCAGACCACCTAACTTTTCTTTGATCTGTTGATTGATCGTGCGGTAATAAGGAATCGTCGATTCCCAACTCATGCCACCAATTAAGCCTATTGTTTTCAAACACAACCTCTCTTTTTCATTGACTCGTCCATGACTGACGCATGCCCTTATGCCCCGTCAGCTATCACAAGTTTTAGCTGACACAATCTGATGTTACTACTGGCTTCTAGGTAAAAAAACAGATAACGCCATCAGAAAGAATACGCCTTGGCATGGTGACTATGGCAGTACGGTTAACATCTTGGTTGCCACGATAAAGTCGTATTTATTTGTCAAAATTTATTATTATTTTTTTATGTATCATTTTATGATGATTGCATTCATTTAGTTCAACACGATGCGTCAACCAAAGTGAAATTATCGTTTCTTTTTAAGATTACCCAATACGCAATGTGGTCACTTCTTGAATGGGATGTGTAGGATGTTCTTCGTGAATCGTGGTGGGGTCGTGGATGCAAGCCAGTGCGTATTTCTCAACAGTCGATGTTTGGTTGATTGCACGCTCCTGATCTGAATATCCTGGCACTGACAATAGTTAACCGTGACCAGATGTGACATCATAACCACAGCCTGAGGATAAAAAGTTGCCTCAAAAGCATTGTCAATATATTATTATCCCGCATCACCTCACCTTGCCGTTTCTCATTGACATCGTTTTTGGGAGCTTGTGTATGTCGAATATCGCTGGCAAAGCTTATGCCATGAATGTCATCACACCAGTGCGCTGGTACACGGCCTGGGTGAATAAACTATTTTTCTGGGTTGCCTTAAAGCGCCCCAGCACACTGAGTGGCTTGATCACACTCTCCCTGATTCATTATGCGCGTTGGGTCATCATCGGCAGAAATCAGTTCCCCCATCTCTCTCCCGAGCAGCCCAAAGAGAAGCTGAAATATTCCTACATGCTGTTCTTGAGCAACTTTAACGGCAGTTGGGATCAATACGTCGACTCATTCACTTTTGCCATTCCGGGTGGTCTTGATCTGTTCTGGAAGTGGAACCTACGGTATTCCAAGTCCGTCGCGCTGACGCCGTTTCATAACTATATCCAATACAACCAACTCGAAACTATCCATTACTACAACGCCTATCCCCTAGCGACATCAAATGACGTGAAGTCGGCAAAGAACGTCTCGGAGATGCTCGCCGACTTTAACAAAACTATAGACGCTGGTGGTGACGACGAGTTCTTAAAGCGGTATCAGACATTGCTACGGGGATTGCAACATGATCTGGGTGCAATGCATCCGACACCCATTATCAGTATGTCTGCCTATCAGGTCGAAAAACGCGAACGCTGGCACGCAGGCAAATTAGATCAGTACGAGGAGCAACAACATGGCTAACGTCAGCGGAAACGCCTATGGCTTATCGATTCTGTCGCCCATCAAAAATGGTCGCGTGCCGGGTGCAGAGATTGCCTTTGCCGATCTGGTACGCAACCGATTACAGGCATGGAATAACGAAATCAATAGCCCCATGGCTCTGGTACCACAAACCTATTTGTGCCGGCTTTATGTACTCGATGATGTCGTTACAGAATCATTGCCTAGTGGTAGTCTGCCAGACACTTGGTCGGATCTTTTGCCCGTGGTGCCAGATAGCTTACGCCGTGATGTCATGCCAGTGCAAGACAAGCTGCAATCGCGTTATCTGGTCTTCTGCTGTAATTTTTATGCGGGTCCCTCAGGTACACCCGACGCCTATTTACGCGGCATGTGGGAAGCAATCAATGGTCGTATTCATGAGATCTGGGACAACTGCTATGGATTTGATCAGGTTCACAACGCAGACAATTTCATTACTTACATGAAAAAATGTCAGCTGACCACATCGCTGTTTTTTAATGGTTCTACTGACCAGCCTTTAGAAGAACAATTAAAAGCGCTGTACATGAAGCAGGAATTCACCCAATTCGCGATAGACAATCAGGGGTTAAGTGCGGCCACGATACGCGCTAATTATCGCGAATTCATGCAAAAGACGCAGATCAATGATCTGCAGCATCGAACGTGGCAGCCCGGAAAATATCGGCTCTGATTAAGCGATGATCACACTTCCCAGTCCAGCTAAAGAAAGTCATATATGACGAAAGAACTTGATCTCTTAGATATCCAAGGACACGTGTTACGGGCCTATGGCCGCTTTGGTTATCCCAAGGCTCGGTATATTTTTCTCACTATCCATCATGGCGAAAGGGCGCGGGAGTTTATTGCTGCGGTGACGTCTAAAGTAACCACAGCGGTGAGCTGGGGTAACGGTCCGGATGATTTACCACCACCAGCTTGGACGGTGAATATTGCTTTCACGTATCAAGGTCTTAAAGAGCTAGGGTTACCACGGGCGTCGCTGATCGGCTTCTCACCTGAATTTGTTGAAGGTATGAAACACCGTAAAGATATCCTCGGTGACGATGGTCCGAGTGCGCCAGAGAACTGGGACCCAATCTGGCGCGAGAACCGCGAAACCCGTGAAAAAGACGTACATATTTTTATCGCACTCAACGCCGCAGCGCCACCTCCTACCGAAACTGGCTTGGTCGGTATTCAAAAATCATTGGTCCAATGCGACGCTTTTCTCGAACAGGCGCATGCATGGCTACGCGATGAGGTCACAAAAAGTCATGGAGGTATCGTTATCTTAGGTGGTCATCGCGGCGACGATGGTGTCTTACTCGATTACCAAGATGTAAAAGTCGTGATGGAAAATGGTCTACCGACTGCTAAAGAGCATTTTGGCTATACCGATGGGATTGGCGATCCAGTATTCGACGGTGTTCCTTATGATGAGGCAAGAGTACGAGGCCGCGGTAAACAAATGGCTGACGGCAGCTGGGCTCCGCTGGCAACAGGTGAATTTTTACTCGGCCACATCGATGAAGCCCATGAATATCCCCCTGCTCCACGTCCCATTTTATTGGCCCGCAATGGGACCTACATGGTGTACAGAAAACTACATGAAAATGTCGCTAGTTTTGACAACTATCTAAAACTGGAGGGGAAAAAATATCCGGGTGGCGAAGAACTATTAGCAGCCAAATTCGTGGGACGCTGGCGCGATAACGGTGCACCACTCGTCCGCGCACCAGACCTCGCCAGCAAACAGCAATTTGATCAGCAATTTGCGGTGGCGACACCGGAAGAACAAGATCGTATGCTCAGCGACTTCACTTATGACGATGACATGAGTGGCGCAAAATGTCCATTCAGTGCGCATCTGCGCCGGATAAATCCGCGTGCGTCTTTACAAATGGGACGGGAGCCTGGCGATCTTCCCGGCTCCCTAAAAACGATCAAAGGCGCTTTCGACACCCCAGGCGCATTATCTAACCGCCGTCGAATTTTACGCCGTGGATTGCCTTACGGCGACGTCAAAGATCGCACTAAAGATAATGGCAATCACGGGATTATTATCATGATGCTCAATGCGGACATCAACCGTCAGTTTGAATTTGTCCAGCAACAATGGATCAACTACGGCAACGACTTCAAGGCTGGGAACGACAAAGAAATCATGCTTGGCAACCATAGTGCCGACCCGCGTTTTGCCAGTAAGGCAGTGTTACAGGTCGACACAGCCAGCGAAGATGTACCTTATATTCTTTCTAAAATTCCCCGCTTTGTCGAAACACGAGGTGGCGAATACTTTTTTATGCCAAGTCTAACTGCGCTACGCATGATAGCGCGTGGCGTAGTTGATCCAACCTGAGTTGTGAACTCGCCACTGCATTGACTATTCTTTGACCTGGAATGTGGTCGTATTTCCCCATTGGAACCGACTATTCTGGTTCTGTTGCTCACTGAGGTCCATGCCCGGGATTTCCCAACTAGTTGGTTCTTCTCTGGGTACATGATTATGCGCATGGCGAAATTTGGAGATGGCGTCGTAGACTACTTTCCGGGCACGATTGATACCACCCAGTGGTCGGTGCTGAGGCAGTGCACGCCAAGGAGAAAATGACATATTTTCACCATATTCACGCTGAAGTTCGCTGTGGAAATTCTGACGCGGAATCCGGATCGTCGCGACCTTTTTGAATGGCGACATCGATTCAGGCCACACCTTACCCGGGTCTTCAATCGGCATTTGTACTGCATCCGTCTGAATCTGAATACAAAAATCGAATACCGCATCTTCATGCGATAACTGGGCAACCATTGCGTCGCGCAAAAAGTTTACCTTCGGTTGAGCAGGCAGGGTGTCAATCGTTTGCGTACTTGGGAAAACGCCATATTTAACGGCTTTGTCTCCGAATAAATACGGTGTCGTGCTGAAATAGTTGATGTGCAAAGGATTTGCAAATTTCAGCATTGAATGCCATAAATTATAAGCCACCCGCCAGTGGGTCAAAAAGAAGCCCACGATCGAGAACACATTCGACGTCAACGCCTTGATCATCTCCGCAAATTCTTTGACATTCGCGGTCACAAAGACATCCGTACTGATGAGGATGAAATCGTGCGTTTGCACACCCGGCTCATCTTCCAATAATTTTTCTCCTGGAATACCCAGGACCTTGATGGACATCCCTCGAATATCGTTTTTGATATCTGGCTGAATTGTTCCACTTTGATTTGAGAACCGTATCCACGCTTTATAGCGACGGTTATCTCTGAAAACGCCCACACGTAAGTCAGGTGGTAAATCAGGCTCAATGATAAAGTAAGCACGTACTAAGCCATGCATCTTAGGATGTGCATCCCGACGCATGATTCCTTTCGGATATTCCTTCTCAATTTTTTCTTGCAGACGCTGACGTAAGTCACGAATATATTTTTCCTCTTCGGGAGGAATTTTTTCGGTTGCAAGTGGTGGTGGTAACGCCATAGATTCCCTTTTCTCGCTCAACATCAACCGCGGGTTTCAATCTTAGAATGACGTAACAAGGTTTCTGCAAAGCAGGACAAATACCCTGATCAGATACACCCTCTCGCTTTTACAATACTTTATTGCCTATTAAACAGGTTTTACGGGCAATGAATTTTGATAAATATCAAAAAAGTATGTTGCATACTACACACTTAAATACTGACAAGCAATTAACTAAAGATATACCTATACGTTAGCGTAAGGGTAACCGTAAAAAAGGAGGTTTCCTAACGTTGATTGCGTTTCGTAGCAATTTGAAACAATTTAAAGAGGAATTAACACTACAACACACCGAAGTCTGAGTCGCTTTTTCATCAGACTTTTAACAACCCACAACCAAAATTGCAGCGATCAATGTTGTAAGATCAGCGAGCGTTTCAAGTCCGCCTAACCCGAAGTAACCATGCAACAATCAAGACGCAGCCAGCACCGGCAAAACCGAACCAAGCTAACTTCGCCGTCACAAGGAAACCTGCCGATATCGCAGTCCAGGATATGGCATTTAAGGTCTCGAGCAAAACGGGAATGATGTTTCCCTGCCCCCTACGTTTAAACCGGTCTCGTGTCGCTGACTTACCAAGCCAATGGTAGATCAACACCGTCCCTAACACGCCACACAGGCTACTAAAGGATAAGGCAAAAGCAACGCTGAGATCGTGCCAGCAGAGCCAGCCAATAACGGGCGCGAGTAACAGGTAGACAGGGGCAATTGCAGCGACCAACTTAGCATAGCGAAGTTGGCGGGCAGGCACGGGTGAGCAATGCAAAAGATCAGGCATATCCTCTGCTGAAACGATCACCCAGATCAGTGAACCAGCCAATGAAATAGCCAGATAGGTCAACCCAGATGCGACACTTGACAGTTGTACGCCCTGTTTAAAAATGACAAAAAAGAGTGGCAGCATATATAGCAACTGCAAACAAATTTGGGCTAAGAGTTCGATGTCGCGAAATAGTAAACGCCATTCTTTGATCAACATGACTAGCCATATATTCTGGTAAAACCGTCGCTGAACTCGTGTTGATGATTGGGTGGTCACCACGCCACCCGTGCTGTTCTTATGATCCGTACTGCCGGCTTGTTGCACCCCACGCACAAAAAAATGATGTGTATACCGCGTCGTCAGCCAACAACAAATCAGCCCAACAAAAAAAATCGCGGCAGCACCTGAAACCTCACCAAACACCGCACGGGCTGGCATCCACAACCAACTATTGGCCGTCAATAAATGATATTGATCCAGAAACGATAATACTGTCGACAGTATTTTCTGACGCAATTGCGTGTCAATATGCGAAAACGTCTGTGACACCAGAAAAATAATGGCACCAGTCAATGCGCCCAGCAAATGCGCCACCGTATGCGTGCGCTTGACACCAATGAGTTTCACCAGACCCAGCGTCAGTAGCATGGCAACTGACGAACTCAGCATCGCTATCCCAAACAGGACAGGATAAGCGGCAAGCCAAGCCACATGCCCGCTCACGACACCGACATTAATCAGCGGCGAAAAAAAAAGTGCATACAATGCACTGATACCAACGACGATGGCAGCGAGTCTGACAGTAAAAATAGTTTGCGTTGCGAGCGGGGATGATAAAAGCAGATCAAGGTCACCGCGCTCAAATAGCGCTTTGACGCTGCGGTTGAGTGCTGATGACAACATGAACGTCGTTAACATGACTAAGACAAAGCTCGTAATCCATAACATCGGAATCGTCACGGCAGAGGCAATAGCAGGTGCTTCCGAGAGGAGTTTCCACGCCAGATAATGCATCGCAAGCCAAATAACAGCAAAAAACGCACAGACTTTACGTGACAGGCCACGCACTATTTTTTTTGTATTGTTTGTATTGTTTGTACTATTTGTGCTCTTGGTACTTATTGCCTTCTTACCGCCATCACCCATTTCATAAAAAAATAGGCGGTATTCGTGCATGAAAAGCCATAAAACGCTGCCGGGCTGGAATTTAAAAAGACGCATATCAGACTGATTCCGTTAATTGCAAAAAGACCTGTTCGAGCGTTGCTACGCCCTGCCCCTGATCGTTCTGATAAGCCATGCCGCGCAACTGATCCAGACTGCCCTCGGCAATGAGCTTACCTCCCTGAATAATACCGATGCGTTGCGCCATCCTTTCGGCCACTTCCAGAATGTGAGTGGTAAGAATAACGGTTCCACCCTTATCCACATGCGCGAGCAATAAGTCTTTTACCTGCCGAGATGCCGCAGCATCCAGACCCGTCAATGGTTCATCAAGAATGATGAGTTCAGGCTCATGAATTAAAGCGCCAGCCAAGGCGAGCTTTTGCTTCATTCCGCGCGAAAACCCTTCTGTCAACTCGTCGGCATGTTTGGCAAGATCCAACCAGTCAAGTAATTCGACGGCTTTTTGTTGCGCGGCATACGGCGCCATCCGCCATAAGCCGGCCACAAATTCGAGATATTCAAACGGTTTGAGTTTGTTATATAGCAGCGGATCATCTGGTAAATACGCCAGTTTTTGCTTTGCCGCGGCGGGTTGAGTTAATAAATCATGCCCCAGAATCCTAATGCTTCCGCTATCGGGTAACAATAATCCAGCGACCATCCGCAATGTCGTCGTCTTACCTGCACCGTTGGGCCCCAATAGCGCATACAGCTCGCCTTTATTGACCGTCAGATTCAGATGCTCCACTGCGGGACGACCAAAATTTTTGTTCAAATCGACTAACTGTAACGCAGCCTCTGACATAAGGTTTCTTTCGCCCATAAGTTGTAGCCCCCCGACCATCGTCAACATCGCGTCGTTCAAGACCAACAGGGGCTATTTTTTGTCTTGTTTTTCGGATTTGCTCAAACCCCAAAGGGTTCCATGAACGATGTGCTTCGACATGCACTGATGCATAGACAGGTTACCCATTGCGCAGTAACGACATACGTAACATACGGATGACATAACTCACCTTTACAATCCTGCCAATAAGAACGCCAACATCATTGACAGCAATTTGAACAGTGTTTATCTCTCAGTAGAATATTACCAATAAAATAACTTCACGACGTATATTATTCACTGCTTGCCGGCAATTTGTTGTTCGAATATTCATGTATGCGCGCACAAATTGCGCTCGCATCGGATGCTAAATGCAAATTTCGGCTATCCTTGCTTCAAATTTGCGCCTTGTGTCCGCGCAACGACATCATATCCTGAAGGAAATTCTGTGAGTAATTTGTTAAACCAACGTCTTGCACTACTCGATAGCGCTGCATATCGTCCCTTGCTTGAACAAGGCTTACGAGGCATAGAACGTGAAACTTTGCGGGTAGATTCGCAGGGGCAGCTTTCCAGACACGCCCATCCGGAATCGCTGGGGGCGACCTTAACGCATCCTCAAATCACAACGGATTATGCGGAGGCATTGCTAGAATTTATTACTCCCGCGGAAACTGATATCGCCGATGCATTAGAGAAATTAGATAAGATCCACCGCTTTTCTTATAGCAAATTAGGCGAAGAAATGCTGTGGAGCCAGTCCATGCCATGTCCGCTGCCTGACGAGAAAGATATAGAAATCGCGTGGTATGGTCAGTCTCATATCGGTATGATCAAACACGTCTACCGCCGCGGTCTGGCACTGCGTTACGGCAAAAGTATGCAATGTATCGCCGGTATTCATTACAACTATTCTTTATCCGAAGAGATCTGGAAAGTATTACAACGAGCTGAAAATACCCCTGGTACAGCGATGGATCTGCAGTCAGAAAACTATATCGCTCTGATCCGTAACTTCAAGCGCTACAGTTGGCTCTTGATGTATTTATTCGGCGCATCGCCGGCGCTGACCACTTCCTTCTTGCGTGGTCGTTCACATCAATTAGAAACCTTATCAGCTGATACGCTCTATCTTCCTTATGCAACAAGTTTGCGTATGAGTGACCTTGGCTATCAGAACAATGCGCAGGACGGTTTAGTGCCGCCATATAACAACCTCATGGAATACATGCGTAGTTTGTCCATCGCGGTACGTAAGCCCTATCCCGAATACGAAAAAATCGGTACCAAAATTGACGGAGAATGGGTCCAGATCAATACCAATGTGTTGCAGATCGAGAATGAGTTTTACGCAACAATTCGTCCAAAACGCGTCATCCATAGTGGAGAACGTCCGATTGAGGCCTTGTGCGCACGTGGCGTACAGTACGTCGAGGTACGTTGCATGGACGTTAATCCCTTTGATCCATTGGGTATCAACGTGGAAACCTCGCGCTTTCTGGATGCTTTCTTGCTGTTCTGCGCATTAGAGGAAAGTCCATTAACGAACGAGGCTGAAGGGGTAGAAAGTTCTGCTAATTTTGCGCTCACCGTGAAAGAAGGTCGCCGTCCTAGACTCCTGCTTCACAAAAATGGTGAAGCGATTTCTTTACAGGCTTGGGGCCTTGCCTTGCTGGAAAAAATCATTCCCGTCGCAGCGCTGCTCGACAAGCAACGTGGCGGTGACGACTATGCCAAGTCAATGCAGGTTCAAAAAGACAAACTACTCAATAGCGAACTGACGCCATCGGCGCAAGTGCTCAAAGCAATTCAGGCCGAAAATGGTTCTTTTACCCAATTCGCTCTTAAGCAAAGTAGTCTCCTTGCTGCACAGTTCCGCGCGCGACCGCTCGATGCTCAAGATCAAGCTTACTTTGAGCAACTGGCACAGGTGTCCATCGCCGAACAGGCAGAGATGGAAGCATCACAAAGCGGCACGTTTGAAGAATTTATTACCGATTATCGTTCACGTACCTCGAGTCAAATCTGCTGCGATAACTAGGACCTAGTGAATCCATTTAATCGCTGCCAGAGAGTCTCGGGCAGCGATTTTTTTTAGATAACTCGCTATAACTCGAGACCGCTATAGCGCAAAAACAGTCATACAAACATATCAATCTCAACCTTAGAGTCACGCCGACCTGTTGCGTGTTAAATCTGTACCGATCTTCTTGCTTTCTGAGACCACCTCCAATAGCATGGGTAAGTTAAATTTCTAGCCTAAGTTCCCATGCCTGCATTGCCTGAATTACGAGAGTTAGAGCGCATCATTAAGCTTGGTCATCCTCAGTTGGAAGTCGATGTCATGTGTGAGGTGGATGTCAAACATAAACGCTTTCCGGTCTATAAGCTGGCTTTGGGCAATCCCGATCCGAATTTGCCAGCTATTGGTTTTTTTGGCGGGATTCACGGCCTAGAACGGATAGGAACGCAGGTGCTCTTGTCGTTTTTACGTGGCCTGATGTCGCGTTTAAGCTGGGATAAGAGCTTGCAGCATATGTTACAAGAGGTGCGATTGGTGTTTATGCCACTGATTAATCCAGGCGGCATGTGGCAGACGACACGCAGCAATCCGAACGGGATTGACCTAATGCGCAATGCGCCCGTCCAAGCGACTGAAAAAGTACCATTTTTACTGGGCGGACATCGTATCAGTAAGCATTTGCCGTGGTATCGTGGACCTGAAGGCAGCGGCATGGAGGTGGAAAATATTGCATTATGTCGGACGGTAAGAGATGAATTACTATCCCGTCAATTTAGTATCGCCATCGATTGTCATTCGGGTTTTGGATTGCGTGACCGTGTCTGGTTTCCCCATGCACATAGCGTGCACCCAATCCCGCATTTGGCAGATATCCTCGCACTGGAAGAGTTATTCCAGCAGACCCATCCCAATCATCACTACCTGTTTGAACCACAGAGTCTGCAATATCAGACGCATGGTGATGTCTGGGACTACTTGTACTTACAGGCACAGGAAACACCTGAAAAGACGTTTTTACCACTGACCTTAGAAATGGGTTCGTGGATCTGGGTGAAAAAAAATCCGCGTCAGTTGTTTTCTCGCCATGGCATGTTCAATCCTGTCGCTGAACATCGCCTGCACCGAGTGCTCAGACGCCATACTTCGTGGCTGGATTTCCTCATGCGTGCAACGTGTGGGCATAGAGAATGGCTTGCCCAGGGTCCAACCCGTTTGCGTCTTCAGGAACGTGCAGTAGCTAGGTGGTATCGGCCATGACCTGGGTGTTATTACGAGGTCTGATGCGAGAACAGAGGCATTGGGGCGCGTTCTTGACAAGTTTTCAGACCGCCTTTGCTGATGAGTCAGTCATCACTATTGATTTTCCGGGAAACGGTGAACAGCACCTGCTCCGCAGCGCCAGCAGTATTCAAGCAATGGTAGAGGCGGCACGTCAGCAAGTGCATGCCACAGGCGCAACAAGAGATATCAAGGTACTTGCCATTTCTTTAGGCGCCATGGTGGCAGTCGCTTGGGCACGGGCGCATCCACAAGAAATCCATGGTCTGGTCCTCATTAATACGAGTCTGGCACCACACAACCACTTCTACCAACGCTTGCGACCGCAAAATTATCCACGTTTGCTTGCGACCATGTTATTCGGCACCGTCAGACAGCGTGAACAATTGGTTTTCGATCTGACCTGTAACCAATGCGACACCCATCTTGCCTCAACAGCGGTACAGGCGTGGATCAGCTACGCACAGCAATACCCGATCAGTCGCGGCAATATCATCCGTCAACTCATCGCCGCCATGCGCTATCACGCACCACAAGAACAACCGCACCCTTCGCTGTTACTGCTGGCTGGTAAAGGGGACCGTCTGGTCAACCCTGTTTGTTCACGCATCCTCGCTAAAAAATGGCGTTGTACGCTTCTTATGCACCCGCTGGCAGGACATGACTTGCCATTGGATGACGGCGCATGGATCATCGCGCAGGTAAAACATTGGATAAGTGAGTGAATGACGGTGTCAATAGCCGCGACACAAAGTTCAACATCAGGTTCTTGCCCTCTAACCAACTTTGCCACTGCGCATTGAGTGTTATAGCGGATTGAAACGTCTTCTAAAAATAATAAAACAGAGATACTTTACAATAATTTTTGCACAATAATTTGATGGCTTTTGTTCGTTAACAATGATATTTTTACCAATAAATTGTTTTTTCTTCTTTCAGATAAACTGAGATAAAAGTTGCGAAAATGCAATAAAATGGTGCGCTTTCATCACAAAAGTATTGCAATTAATCACAATGCGTCCACAATGGGAGTTGTGTATTAATTTCAACTTATAACGGCGTTGTTATCAGTTTAGAAGTCCATGCTGCAATTCATTTAGGATATGTAACATGCAGAATTTTTCTCTTCGTACACACAGCGATCTGCTACTTTCTTTTCTGTTGTTGTTCTTCAGCATCATTGCGATTGTGTGGAACGATTTCAGCGCCACGACTGTAATCTCAGCGCTTGTCATTGTTGCAGTTGGGATGCATCTTCTTTGGACACTGATGCGTGACCGTATCAGTCAGGTCGCAGCCATGGATAAGGCTCAACAGATCGATAACCCAGCAATCGCCACCGAATTACCAAATCTGCTGCATCACGTCCTCCCGCTATGGAGTGCCCACGTCTCCTCTGTCAAAGAACAAACTGAACAAGCCACGGGCGAGTTAATCCGCAGTTTTTCATCGATGGTGAACGAATTTGATGCCGCTGGTTTTGGTAACGTCGGCAATCTCAATCAATCCAAAGAGGCAGATGCAACGATCACCTTGTTACAGTTGTGTAAGAAAGAGCTGACGCCGGTCATTGATTCACTCGGAAAAATGATTCAGAGTAAAGACGAATTACTGAACTGCATCCGCGATTTAGCGGCATCAACCAACGAGCTCAACTCCATGGCGCAAGAGGTCAGTCAGATTGCTGCGCAAACCAATTTATTGGCAATCAATGCAGCGATTGAAGCAGCAAGAGTCGGTGAACATGGCCGCGGATTTGCTGTCGTTGCAGGGGAAGTCCGTAAGCTATCTCATATGTCGGCTGAAACGGGCAAACGCATGGGCGAGCGGGTCAAAAATGTATCGAGCGTCATGAAAACTGCACTAGCAACAGCCGATCGTGCTTCCGTGCAAGACAGCAAAGTATTAGAGATTTCCGGTGCGGTGGTAAGGGATGTATTGTCTCACGTAGAAACCATGGGCGATTCAGCACAACAGATGCGGGTACATGGCAACATCATCCGCGGAAACATTGAAGAATTACTCGTCAGTTTGCAATTTCAGGACCGTATCGCGCAGATGCTCGATGTGGTCCGCAGTGATATCAGCAAACTACAAGAAAACATCGCGCTTGCAGCAGGCCAGACCGAGTTACCGCTGACCCGGCAATGGCTGGAAGAACTGCAAAAAACCTACACCATGCACGATGAATACCAAAATCATGGCGGCGATAATAACGTCAGCGAACATCAGGAGTCGGAAATCACGTTTTTCTGACGAATAAACACCACACCAGTCGAACACCGATTGCTGTCAATGCGTTGCCTTAATCAAAACCGATAGCTGAATTGTGCAATGTCGCGTCCATCCTTAGCAAGGAGACTGGGGATGGATTGCTTGCTCATGCTATTGGTGTAGTGGAGTAAAAAATGCTTTCACCTCAACAAAAATCTAAGATACTTGTGGTTGAAGATGATGAGTTAGTATCGCTGCAGATCCAGATCAGACTGGAGATACTCGGCTATCAAGCAGTGGCAGCCACCGCCTACGGCGAAGAGGCGATTCAACTTGCACGTGAATTAAGCCCTGATATCGTATTAATGGACATCATGCTTTCCGGAGAAATGGACGGCATTTCTACCGCACATCGAATCCACACAGAATTTGGACTACCGGTTGTTTTTTTAACCTCACAGTCTGAAGATGAAATTCTTAACCGGGTCAAAGAGTCAGAAGCTTTTGGATACATCATTAAGCCATTCACTGACCGTGAATTACGTGCAGGTATTGAACTTGCTCTATACAAACACGGCGCTGAAGAAAAGCTTCGCCTGAGCGAGCAACGCCTGCGAGCGATCTTTGATGCAGAACCAGAGTGTATCAAGGTCATCGACCACGTTGGCGATTTGGTAGAAATGAACTTAGCAGGCCTGAGCGTATTAGAAGCGAGAAATATTGACGAAGTGCGGCGACATGGTCTGAATTCATTCATCCACCCAAAGTATCGAGAAGGATTTCACAGCCTGTTTAAATCGGTCATTTCCGGTAATAGCGGCTCGATGGAATTTGAAATCACCGGCTTACTGGGCACCCGTCGCTGGCTAGAAACACGTGCAGTCCCGATCCGAGACAGTGCCAATGTCCACGTTATGATGCTAGCCGTTACCAGGGATATTTCAGAACGACGGCATGCAGAAGAAGCGTTACGGCAGAGTGAACTCGATTTCCGTGAAGCGGAAAACTTGGCTCAGGTTGGGCATTGGGTCTGGGAGCCTGATCTCAATAAGGTCACTTGGTCAGATGAGATGCAAAGAATCTGGCAACGAGATCTGACAAAGTACGGAAGCAATATTGCGCAAATGATTTTCGATACAGTCCATCCGGACGATCAACAAATCATTTTCAGTCGCCAAGAAGATACATTTAAAAAACACAGTCTGGCATCCGCCTTTGAATACAGGATTATATTGCCCGATTTAAGCATACGATACATCTGGGCCAGACCAGGAAACCGTATCGTCAATCCAAGCGGGAGAGTTGTTCGCCTCACTGGTATCGTTCAGGATATTACGGAACGTAAATTAGCAGAAGCAGTCCGTCACGAAAGCGAAGAACGCCTTGAGCAAACCTTTGTCGCATCACCTATCGGCATGGCGCTAGTTGCGCTGGATCTTTCATTTCTCAAAGTGAATCACGCCTTTTGTGACATGCTTGGCTGGTCAGAAAAAGAAATTCTCCAACAGGGATTTGACTTATTTACACCCATTGAAGATTTACGCGTTGATCAGCAACTCATTACAGCCATTGTGAATGGTCAGAATCAAAGTTCTCAACTCGAAAAACGGTATTTACACCGTCTACAGCACGATGTATGGGCGCAACTTAATGTCAGTGTTGTCAGAGATAAGGCGGGTAAAGCCTTACATTTTGTCTTCCAGATTCAAGACATTACCGAGCGCAAGATCACTGAAACACAGCTGCATAAACTATCGCTCGCCGTCGAGCAAAGTCCTGAAACCATCATCATCACCGATGTGAATCGTCATATTGAATATGTCAATGAGTCGTTTTTAAAAACCTTCGGCTATACCCGCGATGAAATTTTGGGGAAAGACCCCGGAATTATTCGTGATGACAGCAAAAGCAACGAACATCTGGCATCACTGGTGCCAGTGATTTCACAAGGGAACATCTGGAAAGGCGAATTCTATAATAAACGTAAAAATGGTACTCCGATCATTCAGTACGCCATCATTACTCCACTACGTAAACCCGATGGAACGATCAGCCATTACGTTGCGGTACAAGAAGATGTCACTGATAAAAAACGTCTTGGCGAAGAACTCGATCGACACCGCCATCATTTAGAAGAACTCGTTGCCAGTCGCACCACACAGCTCATTGAAGCACAGCGTCAAGCGGAAGCTGCCAATGACGCAAAAAGTAGTTTCATCGCCAATATGAGTCATGAAATCCGTACACCAATGAATGGGGTACTAGGCATGACCTATCTGGCAATGGCCTCAACGAGCGACCCCAAACAACGTGATTATCTGAAAAAAATTCAGCTCTCTGGTCAACATTTGCTACACATCGTGAATGATATTTTGGATTTTTCAAAGATCGAAGCCGGAAAAATGACGTTGGAGGCGATAGATTTTTGGTTAGAAGAAATATTAAATAACCTCTCTAGCATGATGAGTAACAAACTCATCGGTCGCCATATTGCACTGAATTTTGATGTTGATCCTGATCTGCAAAATCATCTCCACGGTGATCCTCATCGTCTGAGCCAAATTCTGATCAACTACACAAACAATGCGATCAAGTTTACTGAGCAAGGCGAAATTATTGTCCGGATTCGTAAGGTACATGATGCAGCAGACGGTTGGTTAGTACGCTTTGAAGTGCAGGATTCTGGGATTGGGATGACGCAAGCCCAACAAAGTAAATTATTCTATTCATTTCAGCAGGCAGATAACTCAACCACACGAAAGTATGGAGGGACTGGCCTCGGACTGGCGATCAGTAAACAACTTGCGAAGCTCATGGGTGGCGATGTTGGCGTCAGCAGTGAATTGGGGAAAGGAAGTACGTTTTGGTTCACGGTACACCTATCCGCAGCGAAAGAAGCAGCGATACTTCCTAAAGCCAAAGTAGAGACGCTCAACAATACACGTCTGCAGTTACTTTCCAAAGAGCGCGGTGGCATCACTGTCTTGGTAGTTGACGATAACCAGTTCAACCAACAAATTGCGACAGAGTTATTAGAAGCAGCCGATATCACCGTCTTAGTAGCTGATAACGGCAAACAAGCGATTGATATATTAAATGAGAAAACTGTCGACTGCGTGTTGATGGATATTCAGATGCCGATCATGGACGGTCTGGAAGCGACACGTCAACTACGGAGTACGGAAAAATTTGCACACTTGCCAGTCATCGCGATGACTGCCAATGCGATGAACGAGGATAGGCTGCAATGCTTGGGGGTCGGCATGAACGATTTTATGGCAAAGCCTTTCGTTCCTGAAGTCCTCTATAACACACTCATACGCTGGCTATCCAACACGTACGACCATCATGAATCAGAGACATCCGATGCACCTGCACAATACGTAACCACTGACAAAAGCGATTGTATCGATCTGCACGTGCTGGAAAAACAATTAGGTGCTGTTCCGGAAAAAATCGCTAAATTTGCCTCTAAATTTGTTGATTCAGCACGCAAAGGGTTACAAGAACTAGATGATGCTTGCACAGCGCAAGATCAGTTGATGTTGTCTGCACTCGGGCATCGCTTGAAGTCCAGTGCGCGGACCGTCGGCGCCAACCCGTTTGCAGATCTGTGCCACGAGTTAGAACAATTAAAAAATTCACCGGATATATACCGCTCGATAGAAATCGTCGCTGAAATGCATGACTGGTTTGGCAAAATCGAAGCCTTTGTTGCGGGCTATCTTGACGTGATCGGTAGTCAGAAAGCGTCGTCACAAGTACTCAGCGCTGCACCTCAGCAAGCGGTAGATCACTCTGATCTGCATGTCTTGGTACTAGAAGATGATCCAAACCATATTGAAATTGCCAATATCGCCTTACGTCAACTTGGTGTTACTCGGATCATGTCATGTATGGACGGCAATCAGGCATTAACAATGATCCGTACCTACAATCCAGACCTGTTGCTATGTGATTTGCATCTGCACGGAATGGATGGCATTACCTTTTTACGATTAGTGGCGGAGCATGGTTATGCTGGCTCTGTGATACTCGTCAGTAGTGTCGATCATAACTTGTTAAAGGCAGCAGAAAGTCTGGTCAAGGCGTATGGACTTCATTTATTAGCAGCGATCAAAAAACCGTTGCTGCCTGACGTACTGCAACTGGCGCTTGCCCACCAACGCCATTCACAACCAGAACGTGTACAGTACAAAAAAGAAGCTATGCTAACACTGGCAGAATTACAGCAGGGGATCGCTGACGACTGCATTGAGGTCTATTACCAGCCAAAAGTATCCGTATTCAATAAGCAGGTAGTGGGTGCAGAGTGCTTGGCACGTTGGCGTCATCATGAGCGTGGCATCATCGGTCCAGGATCCTTCGTGCCTGTTATGGAAGCACATGGGATGATTGATGTGCTGACGCATGAAATTCTCAAAAAAGGGTCAACGCAATTAGGTCAATGGTTACGAGAAGGTCATCATTTCAAGCTTTCGGTTAACCTGTCGATGGATGATCTTGATCAGTTAGACTTACCAGAAGAGTTTGAGCGTATCGTCTGTAATGCCGGAGTTGCTCCCAATCAGATTACACTTGAATTAACCGAAAGCCGGCTAATGGAAAATTTGACAGTCAGTCTGGAAATCTTAACTCGCTTGCGTTTAAAAGGATTTGGATTATCGATTGATGACTTTGGCACAGGCTTCTCAACGATGGAGAATCTTAAACAACTACCAGTGACTGAGCTCAAAGTAGACCGTGCATTTGTCAACGGTGCGACCAAAGATGAAGCAGCCAGAGCGATCCTCGGTTCGAGTATTCAATTAGGAAAAATTTTCCGTCTGAATCTGGTTGCGGAAGGCGTTGAGAAACAACAGGATTGGGATTTGATAGCCAGTTCGGGTTGCGATGAAGTACAAGGTTATTTTATTGCTCGCCCCATGACTGCCCAAGAGTTTATCGATTGGAAAATTGCTTGGGATAGGAAACTCAAGCAAGACACACAACAATCAACTTAGTTTCACTTGTCATTTGATAGGAAAAAGTTATGGATACCGCGTTACCAACGACTGAGATAAAAGAGCTGCATGTCATGATTGTCGATGATGATGATTTTCAGCTTGAATTCGTCTCCGATTTACTCACAGATTTGGGCATCAGCAACATCACCACCGCATTAGGGGGGCAGCTAGGTCTGTCCATGTTTGATAGCAGTAAGGTCAAACCTGATTTATTATTGTGCGATATTCAGATGCCAGATATCGACGGCTTTGAGTTTATGAAAAGACTAGGAGACCGCAACTTTACTGGCGGCGTCATCCTGATGTCAGGACAAGGGGCAAAAGTTCTTTATTCGGCCTCTCTGGTCGCCCAATTAGCACGTCAGAATTTTTTGGGCACGATAGAGAAACCCTTACAGAAAGAAGCGTTACTGGTTGCGATTCAGAAAATGACCGCGAATACCTAAACTTTTTCACTGATCGTTTTGTTGCAATCAGACGCCACATCTTCCCTTATCCCTTCGGATTTTTTAAGGAGGGATATTGTTTACTGATCGTGCGAGTAAGTCTAACTCAGAGCAAGTGACTTCAAGTAATGTAAGCCTGCAATGGCTCTACTGCCATACCAAGACACCATTTCTCCATCCACCAATTGGACTAGCTTGCCAGTTTGACGTTCTAAAGCATCCACGTGAACCTCACTAAAATGATAAGGCTCGGTCGAGAGTAAAATGCGATCAATCTGATCGAGCAATTGTTGGTTCCAGTCAAACACCGGGTAGCGCTTCTCTGAGTCAGGAGAACACCAAACTTCCCAACCAATCAAACTGAGCATCTGAGCGATATAGGTGTCTCTGGAAACCGTCATCCAGGGATCTTGCCAAATGCAATACATGACGCGCTCCATAGGATGAATCACCGATCGCGTGAGTGCAGCGCTTGCTGTTTCGAAAGCATATACTAACTTTTCTGCCTTTTCTTCCGCCTGAAATATCGTCCCCAGCAAACGATATAAGCCAATATTGTCAGCGGGTGTCATGGGGTGCGTGACAATCACATGAGGAATGAATTCGGACAGCAGATCAACCGTTGGTTTTTCGTTTTCATCGATATTCACAATCAGATGTGTGGGTGCGAGTCGGCGAATTTTTTCAATATTGACGTCCTTAGTCCCGCCAATTTTAGGAATCGTTTTCACCACGTCGGCAGGATGAATACAAAATCCCGTGCGCCCCACCATCAGCGAGGATAAGCCGAGGTCACACAGTAATTCTGTGATCGAAGGTACTAGACTCACGAGACGGACGCTTGCCTGATCAGCGATCTGATGTGGCTTCCCCATCGCATCGACTAAAGGACCTGTCATCGTTATTGATCCAAGGTGTGTGCTCGTGCTTTATGGGGCGCGTGCGAAAAAAGCAGATCGTAAAGTGAGTTAGGCAACAGCCGCAAAAGCTTAGCAACCACACCCATCTGCCAAGGGATGACACGGTACGAATTCCCGGAGGCAATTGTCGCGAGCGCTTTAGCAGCAAATTTCTCGACCGGCATCAGGAAGGGCATTCGGTAAGTATTCACCTGTGTCATGGGGGTATCGATGTATCCGGGGGCAATTGTCACGACACGTATACCCGTTTTTTTCAACTCGACGCGTAAGGATTCACAGTAACTGATCACTGCTGCTTTTGACGCGCTATACGCTTCCGCTCCTGGTAAGCCGCGGATACCAGCGACACTACCAATACCGACCAGACGGCAATCTTCTATCTCTGCATATGCCTTCATTGCTGCGATAAATGGCGCGAAAGTGGCAACCGTTGCCGTTACGTTGGTATTGAGCACGCGTTCGAACATCGGTAAATCATCGAGATGCTCGGTCAGCGTACCCACCGAAATACCTGCGTTAGCGATCACAACGTGGACTTTGGAACACCGCTCCAAAAAATCAGCCGCCGCCGCAGATAACGCCTGATGGTCCGTCACGTCGACCACATAAATATGATGTCGCTCAGGATGTGGAAGACTGGCACGCAGCTGTTCCAGATGTTCTTTACGTCTGGCGACCAGACCCAGACTTGCTCCCTGCTGTGCATAGGCTTTTGCCAGTGCGGCACCGATTCCTGACGATGCGCCGGTAATGAATACGTTTTTCATCATGTCCCATAAAAAAATCCGCCGTGACATTGGACGGCGGATTTAGTCAGTTATTACTATTGTTTATTTCTTTTTAGATGAATCAGCAGATGGGGTAATGCCTTTTTCTTTTTGTGCTTTAGCAACTAAGAAATCCAATACCTGTATAACAGCAGCATTTTGCGCATCTTCTGAAGTACGACCCAGCGCACTAACTGCCTGTGAAGGCGAAGTCACGAAACGACCGTCAACCGCAATCGTTGGCACGCCGTCAATCTGATAAGCCTCCATCAATTGTTTCGCACGGGTCAACTTACTCTGTGTAAAAAATACCGAATTATAAATTTCAGAAAACTTTTGTTTATCCAAACCGGATTTGGCCACAAAACGCATGACGTCATCATCTGTACGCAGACTGTTACGTTCGACGTGGTAAGCAGCGAACACTTTCGACTGAAATTCATCCACTTTACCCATTGCTTCTAAGGTAAAGAATAGTTTTTGCTGTGTCGCGAGATCATGGAAATCAACGTGAACACGTTTAAAAACAATGTTGTCACCTTGTTTCTTTGCCCACGCCTCGATAACTGGCTCTAGTGCGTTGCAATGAGGGCAAAAATAGCCAAAGAACTCGAGCACTTCGATCTTTTTGCCGCTGTCTGTTCCCTGTGGACGGGTCAATACTCGGTATTCGGTTCCATTTTGCGGCGCCGCTGGCGATGCACCAACACCTGTTGCCATCAAGCCTAAGCCAAGCAACATCACACTACGTACGATATGACTTAATAAACGCATTATTTTTCCTTTTCAATTACTTAACGGTGCGAACCACCGCAACATCAACGCCATTGTCAGACAATTTTGAACGAGTTCGGTTCATACTTTCTGCATTATTAAATGGGCCAACACGTACACGGTACATTGTTCCGGTATCCGAATTCTTTTCGGTGACCTTCGCCTCAAAGCCGATCAACGCGAGTTTGGCACGGGCACTATCAGCATCCGCCTGATCTTTGAAGGCGCCGGCTTGTAAGAAATAAATATACTTTTCATCAGGAGCGTCACTCTTCGCGGCATCCGCAGTTTTATCGGACTTGTCTGCTGCTTTTTCCTGAGCCGATTTGCTTTCCGCTTTGACCTCTGCTGTTTTTGTTGCCTGTGCAACTGGAGCTATTGCCTGCACTGGCGCAGGAGCCGGTGATACAGCGACTGTATCAGCGGATTTTGCTGGTGCGCTCTGATCTTTGGCAAATTCTTTGGCAGCCTCTTTCGTCGCATCCTTATTACCGTACAGGGGCTTATTAGGGTCCTGCAATTGCGTCACCGGCTGATCAGACTTATCTGACTTCGCACCTTTATTTGTAAAAGGTGTCGACGACTTGGTAATTAAGAGTGCAACAGCAACGGCGATCGCCAAACCAATGACCAAGCCAACAATTAAGCCCGTTAAAGTGTTTCCATGTTGGCGCTGCAGCCGAGAATAATGTGATTTCATGCGTCTCCGGATAAGAAATATTTACGCTCTGGTCATTGCTTAAGTAATAAATTTTGTCGTCAATACGTGCATACCGGTTCTTGCGCTAAGACACAGGTATGCATGTGCATTGAAAATTACATTTTATTTGGCGCTGACACACCGATCAATGCCAAACCATTGCGAATGACCTGACGTGTTGCAAGCATCAGTGCCAGACGCGCTAATTTGGTTGCTTCGTCATCCACAAGAACACGTTCGGCATTGTAATAACTATGCAACTCACCAGCGAGATCACGCAGATAGAAGGCGACCTGATGTGGACCAAGTTCATCCAGAGCACGCTCTAACGCTTCTGGATATTCAGCGAGTTTGGCTAACAGGCTTGCTTCGCGTGGCGCAACCAATGGTGACAAGTCGACATCCGACAGCGCTGCGAATTGTGATTCATCGGTAGCGTACTGGGCTAGAACTGAGCAGATACGGGCATGTGCGTATTGCACGTAGTAGACCGGATTTTCGTCGGACTGTGCCAAAGCGACGTCAACGTCAAACACAAATTCGGTATCCGCTTTGCGTGAAATCAGGAAGAAGCGCACGGCGTCACGACCTTTAACAACGTCACCGTTACCTGACCATTCGATCAGATCACGCACTGTCACATACGATCCTGCACGCTTAGAAATCTTAACCTCGGCACCGTCTTTCATGACAGTGACCATTTTATGCAACACGTAATCGGGGTAACCTTGTGGAATACCAACGTTCAGTGCCTGCAAACCTGCGCGCACGCGAGCGATCGTGCCGTGGTGATCACTACCTTGGATATTAATTGCCTGACGATAGCCACGCTCCCATTTGGTGACGTGGTAAGCAACGTCTGGTACAAAGTAAGTATAAGTACCGTCAGTTTTTTTCATGACACGGTCTTTGTCATCACCGTATTCTGTTGTACGCAGCCAAAGCGCACCGTCCTGTTCATAAGTTTTACCAGCAGCGGTTAGTGCTTTCACCGTCGACTCTACTTTACCATCGGTGTATAACGATGTTTCAAGATAGTAGTTGTCAAAGTTAACGCCAAAAGCCTGCAGATCCGTATCTTGTTCGCGACGCAGGTAGGTGACGCTGAATTCACGGATAGAATCCAGATCATCCACGTTACCACTCGCCGTGACTGGCGCACCATTGCTGGCAGAAACAGTTTTTTTATCGAGAAAATCACGGGCGATTTCAGCGATGTAGTCACCGTTATAGGCAGATTCTGGCCACGCTGCGTCTCCTGGCGCATGACCTTTTGCACGTGCCTGCACCGACAACGCGAGATTACCGATTTGAACACCGGCATCGTTGTAATAGAACTCGCGGCTCACGTCGTAACCTTGTACATCAAGTAGGGCTGCTAAGGCATCGCCTAGCGCACCTTGGCGACCATGGCCAACATGCAGTGGGCCAGTTGGATTTGCAGAAACAAATTCCACGACGACCTTTTGGCCAACCCCACGTTGACTCTTACCGTAGTTTGCAGCGTGTTGCAAAACCGTCTTCACGACGGCCTGCTTAGCAGCTGTCGCGACGCGAATATTAATAAAGCCTGGGCCAGCAATTTCAACTGCCGCAACTAGCGGACTTTGCTGTGCCTCGAGACTAGCCACAATCGCGTTGGCAATCTCACGCGGATTTTTACGTAAAGGCTTCGCGATCTGCATCGCGATGTTGCAAGCGATATCGCCATGGGCTGGATCACGGGGGCGTTCGAGCAGGATGGTCGGCGACAGTTCGCTACCTTCAAGCAACGGAGCAACAGCGTTTTTAAGGAGGTTCAGGATTTCTTGTTTTTGTTCAGCTAACATAGCGCATAGGGTTCATTGCGTTTCGCGCAACAAATCTTAATAAGGACAGTACTCATTATACTGTCTCCCCTGCGCCATGTCCGTTAGCTTATCGTCATGATCACACAGTTTGTGGCTCACTGAGTCTGTTCTTGTTTATTGTCAGGCAGATTGCTCTCAAAAAGTTGGCTAAAAACAAACCATTCAAAATGCCATAGACCAAACTGACACCGACCACAAAGCCGATTTCCGTCTTCAATGCCGGTACCATCGCCACCAAAACATTTTCTGCATATTTGATTACAAACAGTGTGATCAGAAAGAGCATAGGCTTCCAGCTACCGCGTAGTTGAAAATGACCACCCTCGGTTAAGCGCACTGCTTGTTGATTGCCAAACTTCAACACCGTATATAAGCCAAGCCCGAGGCCAAGAATCCAGCACCCACCCACTTCAGGCTGTAAGCCAAAATGTTGCACCATCCCTTGCAATGACCACAGCAACATGAATAGCGGCAGTAACAGCATCGTTTTAAATGTGACGCGCCGATCCTGACTTGCTTTCACGCCTCGCGAGATCAAAAATAACAAGATGAACCATACCCAGAGTGGTGTGTGTGTCAGTATTTCTTGTAGCATCATGCTCTCCTTCGTTGAATAAATCAGATCAGGTGCCCAGTATGCCTAACCACGATGATTCGGTAACGGGCTTTGCGACAGAGCGTTAATTAAAGTCGTCAATGGAGTGGCTAGTGGCGTGAGTTGCGCCGATGAGACGTGTAGAATGTCAGGTTTTCTTCGTTTGGAAACGCTATGTGGTTCAAGAATTTACAGATTTTCCGTCTAAGTGCGCCATGGCAAATTACTGCTGACGAGTTACATACACAACTCTCGCGTATTTCATTTTCACAATGTGCTTCCAATGAGATGCAAAGCCAGGGGTGGGCCCCTCCGCGTAACAATGAACTTTTAGTCCATAGCGTCAATAACCAGTTTCTGATTTCCCTAGCGACAGAAAAGAAACTACTGCCATCCAGTGTGATTAATCAGGTGACAAAAGCACGTGCTGCAGATTTAGAAGAACAACAGGGCTTTGCACCAGGTCGTAAAGCAATGAAGGATCTTAAAGAACGTGTGACTGATGAACTGTTGCCACGCGCGTTTGCTATTACACGTAATACCGCCGTCTGGATTGATCCGATCAACCGCTGGGTGGTTATCGACGCTTCTAGCCCAACACGCGCTGACGAAGTTGTTAAGCTGCTTCTGAAATGCTGCGACAAGTTACCGCTGGAAGGCTTGCGCGTTAAATCTTCGCCTCAGGCAGCAATGACTTCGTGGTTAGCAGGTAACGAAGCACCAAAAGGCTTTACGATTGATCAGGAAACTGAATTAAAGTCTTCCACCGAAGACAAAGCAACTGTTCGCTATGTTCGTTACACCTTAGAGCCAGATGACATTCAGAAACATATCGCCGCCGGCAAGCAATGCACAAAACTGGCGTTGACCTGGGATGATCGTATCAGCTTTGTTCTTACTGACACGTTAACTATTAAGCGTATTAAGCCTTTGGATATTCTGGACGAAGACAAGGACAAAGGGACGAATGAAGAAGAACGTTTCGATGCTGACTTTATGTTAATGACCGCGGAATTGACAAAGATGCTTGATGACATCGTCTTTGCCTTGGATGGTGAAATCGAGCCAGCGAAAGTTGCGTAAATAGTGGTGACTTCGTAGAGTGCGCTACGGAACGACAATAAAGACGAGCTTAGCTCGTCTTTTTTCATTTTGATGTTTTACAGAGGAGTGAATGAATAATCGGCTGAAAAACCGCATAGAAGCTTGATAAGTAAGCGCGAATCAAATGAGCAAAAAAAAACGAGCTGCCGTAGCAACTCGTTTTTTCTTTTACTGGCGGAGCGGACGGGGCTCGAACCCGCGACCCCCGGCGTGACAGGCCGGTATTCTAACCAACTGAACTACCACTCCTAAACCTTAAAACCTTGTTCTGCACGTATTTATCTGTGGTGGGTGCTGAGAGGCTCGAACTCCCGACCTACGCCTTGTAAGGGCGCCGCTCTACCAACTGAGCTAAGCACCCATATTCTTGCTTAGTCAGACAAATACTTCGATGCTGTGTCACCAACATCAACAGAAACAATATTATAGTACGCTTACTGCATTTTGTCTAGTGCTTTTGTAAGTAATTTCGTTTATTTCCTGGATACTACTTACAAAAATCTAGTATTCTCACTATAAAAGCAAAACCCCTCACTACGTAAGTAGAGAGGGGTTGCATGGGGGAGCCTGACGATAACCTACTTTCACACTGGTTGCAGCACTATCATTGGCGCAGAGTCGTTTCACGGTCCT
>NZ_JBMPPD010000029.1:0-61637 GCF_049339825.1 Undibacterium sp. RuRC25W
CGAACAGGACCGTGAAACGACTCTGCGCCAATGATAGTGCTGCAACCAGTGTGAAAGTAGGTTATCGTCAGGCTCCCCCATGCAACCCCTCTCTACTTACGTAGTGAGGGGTTTTGCTTTTATAGTGAGAATTCTTGTAGTTCGATATTGATAGTTCAATGTCTCCTCTGCAGAGAGAAGCATTACACTTTCTGCCAACCTTGAATCACAAAGAGCAAACTGAATTCTTTTGTAGGACGGGTCCAACTCGCCAACGCGATGTAGACTCAACTTGCCACATATTGTTGCGCCAGCCCACCACGATAGTCTGGTCGTTGCCTGATCTTCGGCCACATGTATTCATGGAAATCTAATTTTCTCCGACCGTTGTATCTCCTCGTCTTTGCGTTCTTAGCTCATAAACGTCTCTAAATCAGTTCAAATTAATAAAGTGGGCATGAAGTTTGCATAAATTCCTTGCAGACAGAGTTATTTCGTATAAAACTTCATTACATTAACACTAAATTATTTTCGTAAACGGAGCGCTACCTATGATGACCGTCCCCATTGTGATGGATATTGAAGCGTCTGGGTTTGGAGCTGGAAGTTATCCTATTGAAGTCGGTTTTTCACAGCGGCATGGTGAAGGATGGTGCACATTGATCCGCCCTCATGATGACTGGCAACACTGGGATGAAGGGGCAGCACAAGTGCATCGGATTCCGCGTGAAATATTGGTTGAACGTGGTCGCCCCGTTGCACGGGTGGCTGAAAGTCTGAATCAGATTCTTGCAGGACATACTGTGTACACCGATGGCTGGGCCCATGATTATGTCTGGCTTGCCAAATTATTCGATGCAGCTGATCAGCAGCCGCATTTCCGGTTGGCGGATTTCAGAGAAATTCTCTCCCCTAAGCAAGAGGAGCTATGGCATCAGACGAAAGATCAGGTTCAGATTGATCTGAATGTTAACCGTCACCGTGCCAGTAATGATGCCCGCATTTTGCAACTGACCTGGTTGCGTACTTACGATGCGTGCAAAACACTGCATTAGCAGCGCGTAATAAATTCACATTCCTTTTCGCCCTTTCAGATAACAGATTAAAAACGACAAGGTCAGTGCGGATCAGGTGCGTCATTTTGCTTCTCATCCCCAATAATTTACGCACTGTCGCAAGTCAGTCGCGTGTCCTCCAACAAATGCATATCCTCTCATTATGACGCAGCTCAATGCTGTCATTGCTATTTGTGAATTTTTGGAGAAAATTATGAAAAAGCATATTTCTACCAAGCTCAAGAGGATCTCTTACGGTCTTGTCCAGTGTCTGACGCTGGCGGGCATTTTTTCTGTCGGAACACCTGTTTTTGCTCAAAGTCAGCATGAGATTGTGGGCGGAGAAGCACGAGAGCGCCGTGAATTGTCGACGAAGGTCGTCAATGTCGTCATGAGTGGACCGATGCAATTAACAATTAAAATGCAACCCAAGCCTGACATCTATGTGAACGGTGATCCTAAGTTGGTCGACAAAGTGACGACACGCATCGAAGGTAATACGCTCTATGTCGGAACACGTGGAATTTTTGTTGCAGTTGGAAAAACACAGCCCATTACGGTTGAGTTAAATCTGCCATCCTTGGAGAGACTTCAGTTGATAGGCAGCGGCAACACGCTTGTACAGAATTTAAAAGGAGAAAAACTGGACGTCGATGCACGCGGTAGTGGCAATCTTATGCTTGATGCTGATTATGCGATGCTCTCGTTGAGGACAACGGGTAGCGGCAATATGCAAATACGCCTGCCGAACAGTGAGACAGTGACCGTGTATTCGCATGGTTCTGGCAACATGATTTTAGATGGACAGACCAAATTCTTGCAAAGTGAGCTCGCTGGCTCCGGTAGCATGAACGCGCTTGGCCTGCGATCTACTCAAGCCAAAGTTCGCCTCGCTGGTTCTGGAGATATGACGGTTACTGTCAATGATGAAGTGAAGGCCGTGACCACAGGCAGTGGTAATCTCCACATTCATGGAAAACCGGCCAGACGGACGATTCAGCATACAGGGTCGAGCCAGACTATCTGGCACTAAAAAGCACCGAAATAAATTCAACATCGAATTAAATCCGTCTTTTTCGTACATCTTGTGGCAATGCAGCAAATATATCAGAGGGGTCGATTTGTTGTAATTCAGCCTCTTTCAATTCGATTATTATATTTTACACAAAAATATTAATTGGTTTAACTTTTTAAAGTTTAGTAAAAATATGGAAAGATTACAAAATAACTAAATTAAACGCTATTGGTCGGTTGTTGTAGATGTGACTATATTTGCTTAGAAACTTTTCTGTAATAATCAGCGCGCGGCTGTAAGTATTTGTTTCATAAGTGAACTGTTTTACCCGCGGAACACAACGCGGGTTTGCTCTCAACCTGACCAATCCAGAACTATGATGACTATCAACAGTAAGTGTGTGACAGCGTTGTTTTTAGTAGTTTGTTTTATCTCCGGCGCATTCGCGCAAGAAAATCCTATGCAGTTTCTGAGTAGTGCGAATGCCAAAGTCGCACGTGCTGCAGCACTTAAAAATCGTTGGGAAGGACCTATCGATAGCCCAAAGCTTCAAAAGAAAAAGAAAATCATTTTTATCGGTGGCGACATGAGTGACGCCGGTACGGCGGCTGTTTTCAATGGTGTCAGAGAAGCATCTGCTGCGGGCGGATGGGAAACGTTAACGATTGATTGCCGCGGGCGTTGCAATCAGGGCGCCGCTATCATTACCCAGGCATTGGACATGAAAGCCGATGGCATTATTCTGGCCGGTGTTGATTACAGTACGCAAACAAAAGGGCTGTCGGCAGCTGCCAAAGTCAAAGTGCCGGTTGTGGGATGGCATGCATCAGTAAAGAGTGGACCGACAGAGGGCTTATTTACCAATATTACATCGAATCCAAAAGAGGTTGCTCAGGTAGCCGCCCTATACACGGTCGTTGAATCGAATAATAAAGCAGGGATCGTCGTATTTACTGATTCGTCGAATCCGTACATGCTAGCCAAGTCTAGTGCCATCATCGAGACGATTAAACAATGCGAAGGCTGCCGTTTATTGAGTGTTGAAGACGTTGCGATCAATGATGCTTATCTCAAAATGCGATTAGTGATTGAGAATCTCGTCAAACGACACGGTGTTAAATGGACCCATGTGATTGCAGTCAACGACTATTATTTTGATCTGCTCAATACTTCATCCATCGCAGCGCTCGTCGCTGCGAACAAATTGGTTGGCGTATCGGCAGGTGACGGGTCTCCGACGGCTTATAAGCGTATCCGTGCAAATGATATTCAGACTGGCACCGTGCCGGAACCACTGGCGATGCACGCGTGGCAATTGGTCGATGAGTTAAACCGCGCGTTGACCGGTCAACCGCCAAGTGGGTACGTAACCGCGGTACATTTAGTCACCGCACAAAATATCGCTTACGATGGCGGTGCAAAAAACACCTTTGATCCTGCGAACGATTATCGCAATCATTATCAGCAAAACTGGCTGAAATAGTCTGTTTTTTGTGGTCATGTCGACTGGGCAATGAAAACAGGCAGGCGACACCCGCACGGGTCTACAATACCGAAATTGTGACGCTCTTTGTTTTATATCTATGCCGTGAAGCAGAGAGAACGCGTATGATATCGCCCCTACCGATGAATTCATCGCGAGTGATTATCCCGATGGGAACTTAGTGTTATTGTCGACCTTATACATGCAAACAACGAATCCACAGTCTTATCCATCACCGTCACCCCATGTCATCATTGTGGGTGGTGGTCCCACTGGTTTAATGGCGGCTGAGACGCTATCCAGACAAGGCGTTCGGGTTGATCTCTATGATGCGATGGCGACGGTGGGTAGGAAGTTTTTGCTAGCTGGTAAGGGCGGCATGAATCTGACCCATTCGGAGGATTTTTCTGCATTTGTGTCTCGCTACGGGAGCCGTGCTGAAGCGTTGAGGACGATGCTCACCTTGTTTGATGGTGCAGCAGTCCGTGCATGGGCGCAGGGCCTTGGTATTGAGACCTTTGTTGGTAGTTCAGGAAGAGTATTTCCGGTTGATATGAAAGCCGCGCCATTATTGCGGTCTTGGTTGCATCGCCTGCGCGAGCAAGGTGTGCACTTTCATATGCGGCATCGCTGGATTGGTTGGACAGAGGATGGACTTGGTTTGCAATTTTCAACACCCGATGGCAACAATATCGCCCGTGCGGATGCAGTGATCCTAGCCTTGGGCGGCGCCAGTTGGGCACGTCTTGGATCCGATGGGAAATGGGTCGAACTTTTGCAACAACGTGGTGTTGATATTGCGCCATTGCAGCCCGCAAATTGTGGCTTTGATCTTCCCTGGAGCCATTTTTTCAAAGAGAAGTTTGCCGGTAAGCCGGTACTGACGGTGGCCGCACAAGTTAGCGGTTCGTCAGACGGTATGCGTAAAGGACAATTTGTGATTACTGAAGGTGGCGTCGAAGGTAGTCTGATTTACGCCTTGTCAGCACGTCTGCGAGAACAAATCAATGTCATGGGGCATGCCATTCTGGAACTCGATCTATTGCCAGACACTAGCGTCGAGCGTGTGCTGCAGCTGTTAAGTTCGGGGCGCGGTTCACGTTCTTTTTCAACGTATCTGAAATCAACGCTTGGCCTTGATTCTCTTAAGCTAGCAATGTTGTATGAGGTGCTTACGAAAGAACAAATGCAATCTACCGTTGAATTAACGTCACTGATCAAAAAGTTGCCCTTACGGTTGATGACACCTCGTCCGATTGATGAAGCAATCAGTAGTGCTGGTGGTGTGAAATTTGAAGCGTTGAGTGCGCAGGGAATGTTGAATGCTTGTCGAACCGTATATTGTGCGGGCGAAATGTTAGACTGGGAAGCACCGACCGGTGGCTATCTATTAACAGCTTGTCTGGCAAGCGGGAAGCAGACCGCTGAAAATGTATTAAACCACTTCAGCAGAACATAAATGATGCCGCTGGAGACTCGCACTAACAATGGATATTTTCTTGCGATGGCTAGTTGTCATGGTGAATGAATGTCTGTTAGCCATCTTTGCAAAGAACAAGCAAAAGTGAAGTCAATAAAAGTGCCATTTTTAAGAATCCCTCTGCAAGTTCCTCCGATTAGTTGTTACAATCTTGGTTTTGCTATTCAGCAAAATCCTTGATTAGTAGCATCGACTGTTTTTATGAGTGATTCCCGAACTTCTCCGCGCCTTGCGGTCGCCTGGCGGGCCGCAATACAGATTGCGGCCGGCAGAATAGTGCCCGCGAAAATTGTTAATTTTTCTGCTGCTGGTATTCAGATACAAACCAGCGTCATGCTAAGGGAAAAGCAAACCTATCCAATGATGATGGAAATCCCAAGTCACAACGATGCTTCGGCACGTACACAGGTAGTTTGCAAAGGAACTTGTCAGTACACCATATTGAGTGGGAATGAATATCGTGCTGGTATTAAGTGTACCGATTTGCCGCCGCAGCATCAGGAGCTGTTAGAAAGCTGGGGCGGTTAAGCGCTGTTGACTTGCGTGTCACGACACTTGTGATATCAGTTTAAGTAGGCCTGACAATAAACTGTCGGCTAACGTCAGTCAGTTTTTGAGCGTAGAGCAAGTCTTTTTTCACTGTGTTATAAATGGTGCTCTTGGATATTCTTATCCGGAACGTGTAACCATGATCGCGAAAATGAATACTGTCCACGTCGACCACACTTTGCCTGAATCGTCTCTGCGCGTTGCTAGCTTACTGGCAAGCATCGGTCACGATCAGCCTATCGTTATTCTTCCAGCCTCAGGTAAAACAGCTTCTGAGGCGGCAGCCGGACTTGGATGTGACATCGCCGAAATTGCGAAATCTATCGTTTTCCGTCGCGTTGCTGATGATGTTGGTGTGATGGTAGTCACCAGTGGCATTAACCGTGTTGATGTCGATAAAGTCGCGGCGATTGTCGGCCCGTTAGGAAAGGCTAATGCTCAGTTTGTACGTGAAAAAACTGGCTACGCGATTGGTGGTGTTTGTCCGCTAGGTCACGCAGAAAAAACGATTATTCTGGTTGATCAGGATTTGCTGAAATACAAAACCGTATGGGTTGCTGCCGGACATCCTCACGCGGTATTTAGCCTCTCTCCGCAACAACTAATTGCCATGACCAACGCCCCTGTGGCAGACGTCGCTTTGCTTTCTTGAATTGAACTGAATCAGTCTATGAGTATTTTGTATGAATTTGAACCCAGTACAGCCTCACTCTCTGAGCCTGTACCATCGCCTTGTGTTGGCGTCTGTAAAATGGATGAAAAGGCGGGATGGTGTGCGGGCTGTTTTCGTACTCTTGATGAATTGCGAGGCTGGGGCACTGCCAGCAATGAACGCAAGCTGGAAATCTGGCAACAAGTAAAGCACCGGCTATTTTAACGTCTTCTTTTTGAGAGCCACAACATGGGTGATGCACAGTTTCAGCTTCCAGTCGGTATGCACCTGTTCGAACGTGGCTGGTTATCATCAAATAATATTTTATTCGTCAGCGACACCGGAACCGCTTTAGTCGATAGTGGCTACGTACGTCATGCGCCACAAACCCTCGCGCTGGTTCAGCATGCGCTACAAGGGCAGTCGCTTGATCTGCTAGTCAACACGCATCTCCATTCTGATCATTGCGGTGGTAATGCGTTATTGCAGCAGACGTATGCTTGCAAGACGCTGATTCCTTCAGCCGATATGCCATTGGTTGAACGCTGGGATGAGACACAATTATCGTTTGATGGCACTGGTCAGGAATGTCCGCGTTTTACCGCTGATCTTGGGCTACAAGAAGGGCAACTGCTGCAACTTGGTCATTTAAGTTGGCAGGTATTAGGTGCACCTGGCCATGATCCGCATTCCGTGGTTTTGTATTGTGCGCAAGAAGGACTGCTGATTTCGGCCGATGCGCTATGGGAAAACGGATTTGGCGTGATTTTTCCTGAATTAGAAGGTGAGTCAGGATTTGCCGAGCAGGCTGCCATTTTACAATTGATTGAAGAGCTTGATATCCGTCTTGTGATTCCCGGTCACGGAGCGGCCTTTACCGATAAACAAGCGGCGATTGATCGCGCTCGTAGCCGGCTAGACTATCTGGCGGCAGACACAAAAAGAAATGCCCGCAACGCCATCAAAGTTCTGATCGCGTTTATGTTGCTCGACAAACGTGAAATCACCGTGAGCCAGTTATCACACTATCTGACCAGCGTACGCATGATGCGGATTGCTGTAGAACAACTGGCCGTGCCAGCTACCACGTTGCTGCCGCAATTGATTCAGGAACTCATCAAGGCCGGAGCTGCTCGCCTTGAGGGCGAGCGTTTACTGAGTACGTGATTATTTAAGTTCGTAAGGCGCATCACTGAATGACTGCAACGGCGCCAGATCTGCATAGTTTGTCGGGCGGTTTTGCTGTTTCGCCATAAATGCCTCCATCAGATTATCACTTTGCCAGATGCCGGACTGCAGCCAGCCCATTTGTTGTAGTGCATCGTGCGTGCTGTGATCACGTGCGTAGTGAATCGCCTGCTTGCTACCCCAGATCGCTACCGGTGGTTTTTCAGTGATTTCTTTGGCCATTTGCAGTGCTGCTTCCAGCATGGACTCGGGCGTTTCAAAGACCTCATTGACTAAGCCACAGTTGAGTGCGCGCTGCGCGTTGAGTCTGCGTCCTGTGTAAGCCATTTCATGCACAATGCCCTCAGGGATCAGTTTAGGCAGACGTTGCAATGTACCTAAGTCCGCAGTCATTCCGATGTTGATTTCTTGGATGCAGAAAAATGCATTGCTCGTCGCCAGACGGATGTCAGCCGCACACACCAGATCGACCCCACCACCAATACATCCACCCTGAATTGCCGCAATCACTGGCATCCGTAATTGTTCAATCAGATTGAACGATTGATGCATGTCTTGTAGTATCAATGCAATATTGGCACGCCCTACTGCTTTGTTATCATCAAGAGAAATACCCCCGCCGGCAAACACATCCAACGCCATACCTGCCGTGAAATGCTTGCCGCTCGACGAGATGACCAGTACCCGCGCCGTCGCTTGCTGTTGTAGCTCTTGCAAAATGGTCACCAGCTCTTTAAAAAACACGGGTTGCATCGTGTTGAGGCTATCCGGACGACTAAAACGCAGATGGGCAATTGTATTGTCAATACTAAAATCAAAACACTGGTAAGTCATAAAGAGTCCTTGGATAGAGGTTGTGGTGGTTACTTTGTTGGATGTTCTTCAGGGTGTTGGAGAGAGAATAAGACAGCACGTACAGCGGACTGGAATAGGTGATTTGCGTGGTCGTGCTTGAGGTAAAAACCTTTTAATTCCAGACTGATCACACCATGCATCGCCGCCCACATCAGACGTGCTGCAGCGCTGGCGCTGGATACGGGTAAGGCTCCGCTTTGCATGCAATGCTGGAATTCGGCAATCAATGGCGTAAAGCTCTCCCATGCGGCAATACGAGACGCTTCCGGAGGGACGAAGCCCGCAATTGCATCGCCAAACATCACCATGTAATAGCTAGGGTACCGGCGGGCGAAGGCGTGGTAATAGTTAGCGTATAAATACAGACTATCGATACCCCGAGTGATAGGCGCGCCCAGTTGTTGTGCTGCATACACTGGGAATTCTCGTTTATAGCGGGCAAATCCCTCGAGATACAGCGCATTGGATAAGCCGTCTTTACCGCCAAAAATTGAATACAGCAGTGTCGTTGAGCAATTGACTGCGTCAGCAACCTTGCGAACGGTCAGTGAGCTTGCACCTTCTTCCAGCAATAAGCGACTGGCGGCCTCCAGCATACCCTCACGCATGGATAGTCGTAATGTTTCTTGTTCCTGGCGAAAGTCGACGAGCTTAGGTTTCATTTAGATAAGGAAAATGCAGCGATTTAAAAAACAACGTTTTTTCTGATAACATCATATCAGTGGTAATCATCAAATATCAATAAAACCCAAAAAAACGACTCAACCCCAACCTCGTGTGGAGACTGACTATGTCCAGCAATGCGCATTTACCGAAAGTTTTGCAACATCTCGCGTTACCTGTAATTGCCTCGCCTTTATTTATTGCCAGCGGCCCAAAGCTCGTGGCTGCGCAATGTAAAGCGGGGATTGTTGGTTCCTTTCCTGCACTTAACGCCCGTCCGGCAGAGCTGCTCGATACATGGCTGACCGACTTAAAACAAGAGTTGGCCCAATATCAGGCCGCCAATCCTGAAGCCATCGTCGGGCCAATTGCCGTCAATCAAATTGTGCATCAGTCTAATGACCGCCTTGCCCACGATGTGGCTGTGTGCGTCAAACATCAGATTCCTATCATCATTTCTTCGTTGCGCGCTCCGCCAAAAGAAATGCTTGATGCTATCCATAGTTATGGCGGTATCGTGCTACACGATGTGATTTCTATTCGTCATGCCCAAAAAGCATTAGAAGCCGGTGTTGATGGTTTGATTCTTGTCGCTGCTGGCGCGGGCGGACACGCAGGGGGCTTGTCACCGTTTGCATTGGTTGGCGAAGTACGAAAATTTTTTAAAGGTCCAATCGCTTTGTCTGGATCCATTGCTACCGGTGACGCTATATTAGCGGCACAGGCGATGGGGGCAGATTTTGCATATATTGGCTCGCGGTGGTTGGCGACACCAGAATCCAATGTGGATGACGCCTATCGTCAGGCTATTCTGGAGTCGACAGCGGCTGACATTGTTTATACGAATTTGTTTACTGGTGTACATGGCAATTATTTAAAAAAATCGATTGTAGCTGCTGGTCTAGATCCAGATAATTTACCCGTTGCCGATAAAAGTAAAATGGATTTTGGCACTGGTGGCAGCAAGGCAAAAGCTTGGCGTGATATCTGGGGTGCAGGTCAAGGCGTTGGATTAATGAATGATGCGCCTTCAGTGGCAGAAGTTGTGGCACGTCTTGGAAATGAGTATGCTGCCGCGAAATCACGCTTGCTTGATCTTTAATCCGTGCTGATTAATTTGGCACAAAAGATACTAAAAGGATTTTTGTAAAATCGATCGAGCGACATGATGCTTGAGATAATTTTGTAGAAATCCTGACTGATAAATCAATGCTGGTCGCTTGCGACTGGCATTTTTTATACGAGTCAAAAAGACAATCTTGTTGCGCTGCTGCATCAAATGATTCAAGTTTAAAGACAGATCTGCCGTAACCGGATTATCTTCTCTCACTCTTGCCTGATTATGCGCCGCTACTCTGTTCTCCTGCTTTCACTGTTGTTGGCGATATCCGCTTTCGCGAACGAAGGTTCGTCGTCGTCCCCGCCGTCGAAACCAATCAAACAAGCATCGTCTAAAGAAAAAGACAAAGAGAAAGAGGAATCTTCTAGTTCGTCTTCGTCTTCTTCCAAAGAAAAAGAAAAAGACAAGGAAAAAGACAAAGAAAAAGAAGGTAAAAAATCGTCCAAAGAAGCGAAAGAAAGTAAGGAAAGTAAAGAGAGCAAAGATGCGGCGAAAGAGTCTCTTGCAGCAGATGAGCTTGCAGCAAAAATTGCAGAAAGATTAGCAATTTTAAAGAAAGAAAAAGAATCCGTTAGTCCTGCAGCCGCCGCGCGCTCTGTCATGCGTCCGACCTATGCTGCGCGTCGTGCAGAGCCCGCTAAACCGAAGGCTGCGGTCTCATCCGCAGAGCTACATGGTACAGCAGCGATTGCGGCAGCGATGGACGCGCATGGCGCTGGTGGCTGGACTTATCAGGGTGATAATGGCCCGCTAAGCTGGGGTAAGCTCAATTTAGCAAATGCGAAATGTGATTCAGGTGATCGTCAGTCACCGATTGATATTCGTGACGGTATCAAAGTTAACCTTGATCCAATTGTCTTTGATTATCGCGCATCTGGCTTTAATGTCATTGATAACGGACACACGATTCAGGTCAATGTAGGTGCAGGCAACTATATTACCGTGATGGGACGTAATTACGAATTAGTTCAGTTCCATTTTCATAAACCGTCGGAAGAACGTGTGAATGGCAGAGGATTTGAAATGGTCATTCATCTGGTCCATAAAGACGCCGATGGTAAGCTCGCCGTTATTGCCGTGTTGATCGAGCGCGGTAAACCACAAAACGCGGTACAGCAGGTATGGAACAACTTGCCATTGGAAAAAAATCAACCGCAAGAAGCGCTGACAGCGTTGGATCTCAATCAGCTCCTGCCAGGCAAGAGGGACTACTTTACGTATATGGGATCACTCACCACGCCACCATGTAGTGAAGGCGTTTTGTGGATGGTCATGAAAGAACCGATCGAATTATCATCGGAACAACTGGCGATTTTCAATCATTTGTATCCGATGAATGCACGACCAATGCAAAAAGCGAGTGGCCGTCTGATTAAAGAATCCAACTAAGAGCGGGCCTAGTTGAACAACCGCTCCCCCAAGTTTTTGCAATCAAATCCTTGGGGCGCAAGCCGCGCTTGATTTTGCCCCAATGATACTCAGACTAGTCTGTTGTTACATTGAGTTGAGATCGTACTACATAGTCATACATTCATCGTGTCAACGTAAGTGCACTTCAAGCGCTTAGTTACTAGTAGGAATTCACTCCTGCTTACCAGTAATTAAACGCTTAAGGAGCCTATCATGCGTTTTCCTCAATCGGCAGTTCTGAGCCTTTTGGCACTTATCATCACATCTGCCATAACAAGTGGTTGCGCAGTCTATGTACCTGTACCACGTGGCTACGTGGTTGCACCTGTTCCTGTTGTTATCGCACCAAGCTGGGGTTATCGTGGCGAACACCGCTGGTAATAACCGATATCGTTGAGCCGGATTCGATGTCGCAGATTTTAATGTCAAGCGACGCACAAGCTTCGGCAGATCCATCCCCCGATGTAGTAGCTATTGCGTGGCGATTACGGCTTTTTTTAGCATAAGTGTATTTGTGCTGAGTTGCTTTGTTCATAGTGGCAACTGATCGACTGACCACTTTATTGCCTGCTTGTTCGCCGTGGCGGGTAACTGCTATTGTCGTCATGCGCTCTGTGTTGGTGGGTTTTGCGCCATAATCTACTACCTCACACGATTTTTCGCTTCACGGAATACACCACATCATGAAAACATTATCGATTATTGGCGCTGGTAAGGTCGGAAAAGTTCTGGGTCGATGTTTTCAGGAACATCACCTCTTTAAGCTCACACAAATCCACAATCGTCGTGTAGAAACGGCGATCAGTGCCTGTGAATTCATCGGTGTGGAAAATCAGCTTGCTCTGGCCGACATCACTTTTCTCCGTGCTGCTGATGTATGGATGCTTGCAGTAAGCGATGATCAAATCGTCGACGTTTGTGAAACGCTCCAACAGCAGCAAGTCTTACATGCCAACAGCGTTATTTTTCATTGTAGTGGCTCCAAAGCCTCGACTGAACTGAAAGCAGCAATTGCTTGTGGTGCGGCGATAGCTAGTGTTCATCCTGTTGCGAGTTTTGCTGATCCTGCACAGGTTGCCCAGCAATTTCAAGGTACCATTTGCAGTGTCGAGGGGGACCAGCGCGCACTTGATGTACTCGTTCCTGCACTGAGCGCGATTGGGGCACGTGTTGTACAGATTAGCGCTGAGTCAAAATTGTTGTATCACGCTGGATCGGTATTGGCGAGTAATTATCTGGTAACGCTGCTCGACACGGCACTGCGCGCCTACCAGGCAGCAGGGATTCCCGCCGAATTGTCGCTAGCAATGGCCGCGCCGTTAGCGCGACAGTCCATGGAAAACGTATTCGCCTTGGGGGGCGCTGCAGCGTTGACTGGGCCCATAGCGCGCGGTGATATGCAGACGGTCATGCGTCAACAAATGGTGGTCCGCCATTGGGACGCTAAGGCAGGTGATTTATATCAGGCGTTCATTTCACCAACAGAGGATTTAGCAGAGCTCAAGCGTCATTCAGAAAAATAAACGCTGTTACGGCCGTTTTTCTTAGCCTGCGCTAGCGCCTCATCAGCACGGTCAAAGACGCTGTCTTCGGTTTCGCTTTCCCGACATTCTGCAACACCCATACTGACGGTAATACTCAGCCGTGTACGGGTCAGATCCGTGGTCCGTGAAAAATCGTTAGCGGCGATCGTACTGCGTAAGTTTTCAGCGATTGAGGTTGCTTTTTCTAGGGTACAGTTTTTCAGTAAAATTAAAAATTCTTCACCGCCCCAACGGCAAATCACGTCGCTTTCACGTAGAGATCGTTTAGAAATTGCAGCGATCTCTCGGAGCACATGATCTCCCACTTGACGACCCTGCTTATCGTTAATTTTCTTAAAAAAATCAATATCCAGTAATAACACACACATTGGCTGACGTGACCGTCCTGCATCCAGTAACGATTGCTGGAAAACGAAATCAAAAGCATGCCGGTTTAACAGATTGGTCAGCGTATCCGTCGTTGCTGATTTTTCCAGCTTTGCCTCATACTTTCTAATGGTAAAGAAAGCGATTATCGTCAGCGTTAACGTCAAAATCAGTCCAACCGCCAGATTGAAAAACAGGGTACTGACTTGGGGTTTTAGTACTTCATCTAGGTTTTTGTCGATAACTAACTGCCAACCGAGGTCGGGTAGGGATCGGATGTTGACTAAATGCTTACTGGCATCGAGCTGATATTCCAAAGCTAAGGGCGTGTTTTTTTTATTTGATACTATGTTCGATGCAATATTTTTTAATCCATCAATGGCGTTCAGGTTATCGCTACGACTAGTGGCTCTGGTCCCCGACAATACAATCTCACCTTGTTTATCGACAAAATAAATCGTCGTCTGAAAGTGATCCTGATAGGTGTCGATCATCGTTTTTAGACGATCAGTATTAATGCTGATGCCACTGAGTCCAATGATGCCAAGGAACTTGCCATTGGCGCTTGCAAGTTTGTAATTGATGGCGATGCTCATCACTTCATGATTTAACGGGTCCGCATCCAGCCTGATTTCATAGGGAGCTTTCAGATTTCTGAATTGAAAGTACCAATTATCATGTGGCTCGGTAATGCTTAATGTTTTGATGGCCCCCGCACTGTTGTGTAGACGTCTGCTCTGTTCTGAAACCACGACACTTTCTTGGGCATTGTGTTTGTTTTTGATCTCTTTCAGAAATTGGCTGAGTTGTTCCGTATCTTCTTCGCCATTGGTCAGCCAGTCGCGGGCAAAAGCATTGTTTGCCAACTGAGAGACAGCTTGCGGGCGTGAAAAAGCGCTTTGAAATTCTGCCGCCAGATTATCGCTGAGAGCAGGTAAGCTTTGCTCGGCAAGTGAGTGTGTCAGCGTATTTTGTGAAATAAAAAAACTAGCACCGGTGGTGCCAGCAAATCCAACAATCAAAATCAGAAATAGCCATATCAGCCGACCATATTTTTTTAACATGTTTTTCATGAGCTGTAGACGGAGGGTGTGCAACAATTTTGTTCTGTGATCATACTATAAACCTATGCGGTTTCAGATCAATATAGCTCCCGATTAAAGTTGTTTTGTGGCAATATTCAAAAAAAAGCCGCTCGAGGCGGCATTTTTTCTATTTTTATAACGTTTTAACTTGTGTTTAAGTACAGCACTACCAGACGAGGCCGTGCCATTATTGCCCAGCTTAATTATGGTAGCGGGGTAATCGAGACACGCAGCCGCAGACGTGCACCCGGATCGTATGGCATGATCGAAGTATAACTACGACCGTTGTACTCATACGTCACTGCGTAGCCGTTGGTGCGGGTTTGCCAGTTATCAACATTGCGACATTGGCGCACAGGACGCGTCGTGTAACCAGATGGCTGATTGTTGTTATTATCCACGCGATCGCCAACAATAGCGCCAGTGAGTGCCCCCGCCGCAGCCGCAGCAATACGACCATTGCCACCACCGACCTGACTTCCCAGTAAGCCACCAGCAATCCCGCCAATAATCCCACCCGCATTACTACGTTCTTGGGGTTGTTGCACATTTTCATAGACAGTCTGACATTCCTGACGTGGCATATTCACTTGTTCAACCTGCGGCACAACATTCACAATACGGGCGTATTCTTCAAAATCTGCTGCTTGAGCAGCTGGCATCGCTAATCCAGAAGCAATCAGCGCGGTCGATAGGGAAAGGGTTTTTAGTATGAGTTTCATTTTTTTACCTTGATGCAATTGTCATCATTTAGTCAGTATTTAACGCTTAAAGTTCACAAAAAGAAGACAAGTAATAAAAAATATTTTCTTATTATTCTTTTTCGTCATCGGACATACTTGATATCGACATCACGTCGTGCAAATTTCAGATGTTGAATTCTTGTAATTATTCTTTCTAGCTATATATCCGTATCAGAAGTACCATTTTCATTTCTCTATGTTAGGCTTGATCAAAGAATTACTAGCTTCATCAGTTCATTTTTTTTAGGCCTACGCAAACACTGTCCCAATGACGTGCTGCTTCTTGGCCGTACTAGGTAGATAGTCTTCGTCGCTCAGCTTGGTCGGACTCAGGTTGCTTCTGTCTTATTGTTGTTTTATTGGAGTTATCATGCAAATGTTGTGGACATCGTGGATTAGTGTGGTTGTTTTTGCAATGTACTTTTGGACGATCGTGATCGTGGGCAAGGCACGCGGTAAATATGGTGTGAAAGCGCCCTCTGTCGATGGACCTGAAGAGTTTCTTCGTGCCTTACGGGTGCAGGCGAACACGGTAGAGCAACTTATTTTCTTCTTTCCTGCATTGTGGCTATGCGCCATCTGGTTCAGTGATCACGCAGCGGCGATTGCTGGCGCGCTCTGGGTAGTCGGACGTATTGCCTACGCGTTAGGCTATTTAAAAGATCCTTCAAAACGGGCTTCAGGTTTTGCTGTATCAGTTCTTGCTTCGCTTGCTTTATGGATGGGTGCGGTGATTGGTTTGACCGGACTCATCAAGTGAGAGAATAAAGATGATCACGAGTACGAAATTATCAGCGTCAACGACTGCTTCTTATCTCCTGGTTGGGAGTGGTCTGTTCATTATTTTGAAGGCAGGATTATTGATCGCGTTGTTTTCGGGGTTGCTCTTATATTCTCTGATTCATCTGATGGCACCGGCAATTGGTCGGATCTTTAACCAGCGACGCCCCAGGACGATTGCTGTCGTGGTGTTAGCGACAGTGCTGACCAGCGGCTTATTATTGGCAGCATGGGCATTACACGTGTTTCTGCGCAGTGATAGCGGTAACCTACATACTTTTTTGCAAAAGCTGGCTGATATCATCGAGGCTTCACGCGGGCAGGTTCCTGAGTGGGTGAGCACTAACTTTCCGGAGGATGTTGGTACTCTGCAGGAGATGATTACGCAATGGCTGCGCGAACACGCAGGTGAGGCAAAACTGCTCGTCCCTGAGGCTGGCCATATGATTGTCCATCTGTTATTAGGCATGATCATTGGTTGCATGGTTGCTCTGCGTGAGACGACAGAGGGCGGGGATCCTAAGCCCTTTGCAGCAGCGTTGCAGCAGCGTTTGAGTAATCTGGCGACTATTTTTGAAAAAATCGTTTTCGCTCAGTTCAAAATTTCGTTGATCAATACCTGTCTCGCCGCCTTGTATCTACTAGTTGTCCTGCCACTGTCAGGTGTTCATTTACCCTTGACGAAGACGATGATCGCGATCACTTTTGTCGCAGGGTTGATCCCAGTTGCTGGAAATATTGCTTCTAATGCAATTCTGGTGATTGTGGCTTTGTCACACTCTCTCAATATAGCGGTTGTTTCGTTGGTGTTTATGATACTGATTCACAAAGCTGAGTATTTTTTGAATGCCCGGATTATTGGTGCGCAGATCAACGCTAAAGCATGGGAGTTGCTGACGGCGATTCTGGTGATGGAGACACTTTTTGGTGTTCCTGGTCTGGTAGCCGCGCCAGTTTATTATGCATTGTTGAAAAAGGAGTTAAGCGACAGTGATTTGGTCTGATTAGTGCCATAATATAAGCCACTATGCATTCTTTTCTTTTTCACGACTAACTATCACGACTAACCAAGAGCTTAAAATGATTCTCGAAATTGCTGATATCCGCATCCACCCTGGACAACAAGCCGAATTTAACGCTGCGATACAACGTGGTGTCGATGAAGTGATTCGCCATGCAAAAGGTTTTAGTGGATTTAAAATCAATCAGGGTATCGAATCTCCGGAACGTTATGTATTGATGATTTATTGGGCTACCCTTGAAAATCATACTGTTGACTTCCGCGAATCGCCGGCTTTTTTACAATGGCGTGCTATTGTTGGGCCGTTTTTTGCCCAAGCCCCTGTGGTGGAGCATTTTCATTTATTAGCAAAATCGGCCTGATATCTGTAGGGGTATAGCCAGGACAGACTTGATTCCCGCGGTTTCACCCCAAGCTAGGTAAGTCATCAAACGCCGGTTGTCTAGTCAGTTTATTTTGGTTATAGCTGCCGGTGATACAGGCAGCTCATCAAAAAGGTCAATATGGTTCCGCATCTCGTCACGGCTCTGAATGGGCCTCTGCTCGATCTAGAAAAAAAAATCCTTGAAGCGACCCCCGCGATAGAACGCTGGTTCCGTATGGAATGGCAAGAACACACCCCGCCATTTTATTGCTCAGTAGATTTGCGCAATGCTGGTTTTAAGCTGGCGCCGGTGGATACCAATCTGTTTCCTGGCGGGTTTAATAATCTTGCGAACGAAATGTTGCCACTGGCCGTTCAGGCGGCAATGGCAGCGATTGAAAAATATTGTCCGGACGCTAAGAATTTGTTGCTCATTCCTGAGAGCCACACCCGCAACACGTTTTATCTGCAGAATATCGCACGGATGATGCAGATTTTTCGTCAGACTGGGCTCAATGTCCGTCTCGGTTCTTTGTCTGCCGATATCACCGAGCCAACACCGATTGATTTGCCGGATGGCACCCAATTGATTTTAGAGCCATTAGAGCGATCCGCAAATGGTCGTCGCCTTGGGCTGAAGAATTTTGATCCCTGTACGATCGTCCTTAATAACGATTTGTCTGCGGGGATTCCGGCAATTCTAGAAGAGCTCAACGAGCAAACATTATTGCCGCCGTTACACGCTGGTTGGGCCTTGCGTCGTAAGAGTAATCATTTCTCGGCGTACGATGAGGTAGTGAAAAAGTTTGCCAAAATGGTGGACATTGATCCTTGGATGTTGAATCCGTTTTTTACCAAGGTGAAAGACGTCGATTTCAATGAGGGTACTGGCGAAGATGCGTTGGCAGCGGCGGTGGATACGATCCTCGCCAAAATTCGCAAAAAATATAAAGAGTACGGCATCAAAGAAAAACCGTTTGTCATTGTTAAAGCGGATGCTGGCACCTATGGCATGGGTATCATGACCATTCATAGTTCGGATGAAGTTCGTGATCTCAATCGCAAACAGCGCAATAAAATGTCCGTCGTTAAGGATGGCATGGAAGTGCGCGATGTGATTGTGCAGGAAGGAGTCTATACCTTCGAGCAAATCAAAGAATCTGTTGCCGAGCCGGTGGTGTATATGATTGATCGCTATGTCGTTGGTGGTTTTTATCGTTTTCACGAAGAGCGCGGTGTCGATGAAAATCTCAACGCGCCTGGTATGCATTTTGTCCCGCTGGCGTTTGCCCAGCAACATGCGGTGCCAGATATGAAAGCCAAACCAGGTACCGCAGCACCGAATCGTTTTTACATGTACGGCGTGGTGGCGCGACTGGCTTTGCTGGCTGCATCGTTAGAGATGGAAAAAACCGATCCGAATCCGGAAATTTATTAAACCGCTGGTTGCCCCGGCCTACAGAAATTTGCTATGAAAATTGCATTCCTGACTGATCCTTTAGCGCAGTTCAAAACCTACAAGGATTCGACCTTCGCCATGATGCGCGAAGCCCACCAACGAGGCTACCAGATCTATGCGTTTGGTCCGCAAGACATGGCGCTAGAGTCAGGTCAGGTGATCGCCAATATCAGCAAAATCACATTGACGGGTGACGACAGCGACTGGTACCGGGCCGAGGCGCCCGTATCTCTGCCATTGAGCAGCTTTGACGCCGTCTTGCAACGCAAAGATCCCCCCTTCGATATGGAGTATATCTACGCGACGTATTTGCTGGAAATGGCAGAGCGTCAAGGCGCGAAGGTGTTCAATAAACCGGCGGCGATTCGCAACCATAACGAAAAACTGAGTATTGCTCAGTTCAGTCAGTTCACTACCCCAACGCTGGTAACCCGGGACGAACAGCGCATACGTGCGTTTCATCGTACCCATCACGATATCATCCTCAAACCACTCGACGGCATGGGTGGCGCAGGTATTTTTCGGATTTGCGACGATGGGATGAATCTGGGATCCGTCATTGAAACACTGACACTTAACGGTACCCGTACTATCATGGTGCAGCGTTATATTCCCGAGATTGTTCATGGCGACAAACGTATTTTATTGATTGGTGGCAAGGTGGTGCCATACGCCCTCGCACGTATCCCACAAAACGGCGAAGTGCGCGGCAATCTGGCTGCGGGCGGTGTTGGCGTCGCACAGGAATTGTCGGCTCGTGATCTTGAGATTGCACAGACTTTGGCCCCTGAACTGTATCAAAGAGGCTTGTTACTGGTAGGATTAGACGTGATCGGTAGTTGTCTGACTGAAGTTAATGTGACCAGTCCGACATGCTTCCAAGAAATTACCCAGCAAAAAGGATTTGATGTGGCTGCAATGTTTATTGATGCCTTGGAAGTCGCAGTCACAAGTGCTTACAAAAAAGATAACAGCTGACATACACTTGACACTTGCGTTCACTATACTCGCACCGGGTACGTGAAACGCTGGCTTGAACTGAAAAAAGTGGCGATGTAGTCGCTTCCACCCGAGATAGAGAAAAGATGGTCGGTATACTTTTGATGACACATGCCCCGTTGGGCTCTGCTTTTATTGAGGCTGCAGCGCATGTTTTTCGTGGCAAACCCGAGCGGATTGAAGCGATTGATGTAATTGCCGATCAAAATACTGAGGAAGTACATCAACTGGCCCTCGACGCTGTGCAACGTCTTAATGACGGCTCAGGCGTGCTGGTGATGACTGACATGATGGGGGGAACCCCCTCCAATTGCTGTCGCCAGCTCGGTGAGCCCGATCAGGTCGCCATTATTGCAGGGATTAGTTTGCCGATGCTGTTACGCGCAATTACCTATCGTAGTGATGTGCTAGATGTCGTGGTTGAAATGGCACTGGCAGGTGGGCAAAATGGTGCTTTGCGGATAGACAACAGAGTGCGGCTCTCTCCTAATTAATTTGAAAGTAAAACATGGTTCAACAAGAAATCGAAATCGTCAATAAATTGGGATTACATGCCCGCGCATCAGCAAAATTTACGCAACTTGCCAGCAAGTTTAAAAGTGAAGTGTGGGTCAGCCGTAACAATCGCCGCGTCAATGGCAAATCTATTATGGGCGTCATGATGCTGGCCGCAGGCAAAGGTAGCAAAATCCTGTTAGAGACGAACGGTGAAGATGAGCAAGAGTGCTTTACGGCAATGTTGGCATTGATTAACGACAAGTTTGGCGAAGGCGAATAAGCTATTGCATCAGCTGACAGGTGTTGATCGTGTTGACGTTGAATGGCCTTATCCTGAGCATGCACCATTGACATGCCACTGACTGGGAGAGCGCACGAAACAAGCAACACCAGCAACACTAGATTCATTATCGCACTGATGCATATAATAAATTAAAGAGTGGGGACAAGGCATGGCATCATTTACATTGCAGGGCATCCCAGTTTCCCGCGGTATAGCGATTGGTAGAGCGCATCTCTTACGCCCAGCCGCCTTGGATGTTGAACATTATCTGGTGGCGCAAGAACAGGTAGAAGCCGAGGTGCTGCGCCTGCAAACTGCCATTGCGCAAGTGCACAAAGAATTGCAAGCAATCTGGGCCGATTTGCCGCAAGACGCCCCGACAGAGTTAGGTGCGTTCATTGATGTCCATGTGCTGATCTTGTCGGACCCCATGGTCTCTGAAGCGCCGCTGGACATCATCCGCTCGCGACACTATAACGCCGAGTGGGCTTTAGTGACGCAGGTTGATGAGCTGTCCGCCCAGTTTGATGAGATCGAAGATGAATACCTTCGTGAACGCAAAGCCGATATCCAGCAAGTCGCAGAACGTATCCTCAAAGTCCTCACAGGCTCTGCTAATGACGTGCCGCGTTCTGATGGTATCGATGAGCGCAGCGCCAATATGATCGTCGTCGCCAAAGATATATCTCCGGCCGACATGATGCAATTTCGCGATGTAGCATTTGCTGGTTTTATCACTGATGAAGGTGGTCAAAACTCACATACCGCGATTGTCTCGCGCAGTCTTGGAATTCCTGCCGTGGTCGGTATGGGCAATGCCTCGCACCTGATTGAACAAGATGACTGGCTGATTATTGACAGTGATGCAGGAGTTGTCATCGTCGCACCGACTTCGCAAGTACTCGAACAATACCGCGAACGCCAGATTCTTCTGCAAAAACAGCGTAAAAAACTCGGTAAGCTCAAAAAGACCCCAGCAATTACGCAAGATGGCGTTGAAGTGACGTTGCTCGCCAATATTGAATTGCCAGAAGACACCGTGCATGCCTTAGAGGTTGGCGCCAGTGGTGTTGGTCTGTTCCGTTCTGAGTTCCTCTTTATGGAGCGCAGTGGGCAAGAGCATAAATTGCCGACCGAAGAAGAACAATTTGAAGCCTATCGCGCTGCGGTCCAAGGGATGAAAGGACGTCCCGTCACTATCCGAACACTTGATGTCGGTGCTGATAAACCGCTGGAGGCATCAGAGCACAATATTATGAACCCGGCGCTAGGATTGCGTGCGATTCGTTATTGCCTGAGCGAACCGCAACTTTTTCTGACACAACTGCGTGCTATTCTCCGAGCGTCTGCGTTTGGTCCTGTGAAGATTTTATTTCCGATGATGGCGCATAGTTTTGAGATAGACCAGACCTTAGCCATGGTCGCCCAAGCCAAGCAAGAATTGCTCGTGGAGGGCAAGGATTTTGATGCCGCAGTGCCAGTCGGGGCAATGATCGAAATCCCAGCGGCTGCATTAGCGTTGCCCATGTTTGTCAAAAAACTGGATTTCCTCTCGGTCGGTACGAATGATCTGATCCAGTACACGCTGGCGATTGATCGCGCCGATCATGAGGTAGCGCATCTGTATGATGACTTACATCCCGCCATCTTGCAGTTGCTCAATACCATTGTGACCACTGCCGAAAAAGCCAATGTACCGGTGTCTATATGTGGTGGAATGGCAGGCGACTTGCGTCTCACGCGCCTCTTAACGGGGATGGGCTTTCGCGAACTCTCCATGCCCGCTGCTTTATTACCGGAAATCAAGCAAGCCATTCTGAATATGCATCTGGAAAACGTACAACCTTACGTTAAAAAAATCTTACGTAGTTACGATCCTATTGCCATTCGTGAAACACTCGCTGCCATGGAGAGTCTGGGGCAAACCCTCCATTGATATTGTGCCGCGGGTCTGCGGCGTATCGCGGCATAATCGTGGTCGTGGACCGTCATTGTTTGACGTCTGCCCTAGACTTGGTTATCCTTTACAGCTTAGATAAAGCAAAAATAAGTGGCAATCACTTATCGCTGTCGTCTTAAAACAATTTGTTGAATTCATGCGCCGATTTGAAAATCAGCTTGCGGGCGCAGTCTGGAGTATCCAGACAATAAATACGGCTAAAGCGAGCTTGAATGCTGCTTTTCTCTTTCATTCAGCCCCTCTTTTAGCCTTCCTTGATTTTTTTTGAACGAGAAATTTCTCGATGGAAGTGTGTATGTCAGCCTCACCTCAATCCGTTGGTGCCGTTGTGCCCCAAGCATTTTTCTTTGATCAGCCATTGCATTTGCAAAGCGGTGCCAGTATTGCAGAATATACCTTGATGGTAGAAACCTACGGTACGCTCAATGCCACCAAATCTAACGCCGTTTTAATTTGTCATGCCTTGAACGCCTCGCACCACGTGGCGGGCTTTTACGCGGATGATCCGAAGAATATCGGCTGGTGGGATAACATGGTCGGCCCTGGTAAGCCCGTCGACACCAATCGTTTTTTTGTGATCGGGATTAATAACCTAGGATCGTGTTTCGGCTCTACTGGTCCTATGCATACCAATCCGGGAACAGGCAAGCCCTATGGCGCTGATTTTCCTGTCGTTACTGTCGAAGACTGGGTCAATGCGCAGGCACGTGTTGCCGATGAAATGGGCATCCAACAGTTTGCGGCGGTCATGGGTGGGTCACTGGGCGGGATGCAGGCCTTAGCCTGGAGTATTTTGTATCCGGATCGCCTTAAACACTGCGTTGTGGTCGCATCAACACCAAAATTATCTGCGCAGAATATTGCGTTTAACGACGTTGCCCGACAAGCGATTCTGACCGATCCTGATTTTCATGGTGGTGATTTTTATGCACACGGTGTGGTGCCACGGAATGGCTTGCGTGTCGCGCGTATGATCGGCCATATCACCTATTTGTCCGATGACGATATGGCTGAAAAATTTGGTCGTGATTTAAAGACAGGCGATTATCAGTTTGGTTACGGTGTTGATTTCGAAATCGAATCGTATCTACGTTATCAGGGTGATAAATTCTCAGATTACTTTGACGCGAATACTTATCTGCTGATCACCAAAGCGCTCGATTACTTTGACCCAGCGCGACATACCGATGGCAATTTGACTCAGGCGTTAGCGCAAACCAAAGCGCAATTTTTGATCGCTTCATTTATGACAGACTGGCGCTTTTCGCCGGAACGTAGTCGTGAAATTGTGCGTGCGTTGATTTCCAATAAACGGACCGTCAGTTACGCAGAAATCGATGCGCCCCATGGACATGATGCGTTTTTGCTCGATGACTCCCGCTACCTCAACCTGATTGCCGCCTACTTTGACCGCATCGACACCGAATTACAAGGAACACCAGCATGAATTTCTCAGACTTAAACCGCCTGCGTCCAGATCTGGCGTTTATTGCTGACTGGATTAAAGCCGACACGCATGTACTCGACGTTGGTTGTGGTGACGGCGTGATGCTGGATTACCTGCAGACCGATAAACGGTGCGTCGGTTATGGGATTGAAATTGCCGATGATAAAGTACTGGCCTGTGCCACGCGCCACGTGAATGTCATTCAGCAGGATATGGAACGCGGGCTGAGCATGTTTGATGACAATGCGTTTGATACCGTTCTCTGTCTCAATTCGCTGCAAATGATGAAACATGTCGAGCCGCTGTTACGCGATATTGCCCGTGTGGGCAGGGATGCGATTGTATCGTTTCCAAACTTTGGTTATTGGCCACATCGTACTGCGTTGCTTATGGGTAAAATGCCGGTCTCAAAATCGTTGCCTTACCAATGGTATGACACGCCGAATGTCCGTTGTGCGACGATTTATGACTTCTCCGATCTTGCCAATGAAGTCGGTCTGGAGGTCGTGGAATGCGTGGCCCTACATGAGGGAAAACAAGTGCATGTACTGCCTAACTGGCGCGGGAGTCTGGCAGTTTTTCGGTTGCAAAAACGGGGTGCCTGAGGTCAGGGTGTAACGATGTTGTATCGTGCGGCACAGGGATACTTTATTTTTATCGATGCTGCCACCATTTATACGCTAACGAAAAGGTACGTTGCCATGAAATTTGTCTCATGTTCATTATTGTTGTGCTCTGCACTCTCTGGCGGTATTGCTCATGCGCAGGAAGCGCCACGTCAGGATGGCGTCAACGTCGGTAACATGTCATGGGCACGTAAATTTGGCGGTAGTGGGTTAGAGCAACAAGCTGCATTGCAGTATGCGCAGGTGATCCAGGACGCCCGTCAGAAGCGGGCACTGGGACCGGACGATTTTTCTCAGGTTGTACGCCTGCGTTCAATCGCCAACAAGCTTATTCCGTACACGCTCAGTTGGAATCCACGGTCAAAAAACTGGAAGTGGGAAATAAATTTACTTGGCTCCAAGCAAATTAACGCTTACTGCATGCCTGGTGGAAAAATTGCATTTTATTCTGGTATTCTCGATACGCTTAAGCTGACCGACGACGAAATCGCCATTGTAATGGGGCATGAAATTGCGCATGCGTTGCGTGAGCATGGTGCGGAGCGTGCTGGCAAAGCCAATATTCTCAATTTTATGGTTCAAGGCACAGAAGTCGTTGCTGGTCTCAAAGGCTATGACCCACGTTTTGCTGGCGCGCTTGCGGGTAGCGTCGCTAAAGTAGGCATGCTGGCATTTTCACGTCAGGATGAGACAGAGGCAGATATCGTTGGCCTCGATATTGCTGCCCGCGCTGGTTTTGACCCGCGTGCTGGCATTGTCTTATGGCAAAAGATGGCGATGGTCAATAAATCTTCACCTCCGCAGTGGTTATCGACGCATCCCGCAGGTAATAACCGGATTGCTGAAATTCAGAAACACCTGCCTGAAGTGATGCCTTTGTACGCCAAAGCGCATGGGGTTGATGTTCATAAACTTGCTCCATATCAAGCTAACGTCAAAGGAATCAGCGCGGTCTCTTACCCTTAAATTCGGGACTCTTTTTTAGGGTTGTCTTACGCGGTCGACGACACAAAAAGTTCGTGAAAATTTAACTTCTAGGCACTATTTTCTGGCGACTAAATAATTCAAGAAATATTTCAAACTATTTCAAATCGTAAGTATTTGCGACTTATTCTGCTATTTAAACCACAAATAAATTGCAAAAAGTCATTTTTGTGGTGTGTTTATGACACATTTTATCCAATTCACCACCTTTGTCATCGTCTTTTCATAATTGGATGTAACACTCTGCGTGGTTCAAAAAACTTCTGTGATAGACTTTTTTGCATATCAATATATTTATTTTGTAGATATTTATTACATTGTAAATACAAAGTTTGCACGTCGAACCCGCCTGAAATAGGCATACGTTTCACCAACATTCTTTTTTTAACTGCAAGAGCAATCGTTTGCGTAATGACAGCGGAATTACTCACTCTCATTTTAGCAATCGTTTGCGCACCAGCGATGATGGGGCGTGAATAAGTAATATGTTGATGAACGAATAGTGATAAAAGAATAAAAAAATCACCATATCTGGGGAATGCGGGTCATACCGGAGATATGCCCAGGCCAGATGATTAGCATCACAGGCACCAACGTTTGACGAGAAATATTGTTTTTATTTTTATATTTAATTTATCTGAAATCTGACTAGGGAGCAGTAAATGAAACACATCACTAAATCGCCAGCGTTGTCACCGCGCCTGTCGATGGTCGCCATTGCATGTCAACTGGTATGCATGAGTATGTCCTCAGCCTATGCTGCTGATCAGACTGAAACAAACAATGATCCAGTAGATTCCAAGCAAGTAACTATTACTGGTAAAAAAGTGGGTATGGGTCTGATGGTGCAAGAAAACGCACCTAAAGCGCGTAGTACCATCAACGCGGAAGAATTAGCAAAACAACGTCCAACTGGTAATGCTTACCAAGCGCTGGAGTTGATGCCGTCCGTTAATAGTTTCAACTATGACGCAACCGGTTTGTTTGGCGGTGGTTTGACATTGCGCGGTTTTAATAGCGATCAAATTGGTGTGACTATCAATGGCGTTCCGGTGAATGACTCCGGTTCATTCTCGGTATTCCCTCAAGAATTCGTCGATCAAGAAAACACGTGTACGCAATTCGTGACACAAGGTTCTACTGACGTCGACTCTCCGCAAATCGGAGCGACTGGCGGCATCATGGGTATTACCACTTGTGATCCATCCAAAGAGAAAAATTTCCGCGTCATGCAAACAGTCGGCGAACTAAACATGTTCAAGACCTACATGCGCTACGATACCGGTTTGCTAGCAGATCAAAAGACACGTCTGTTCATTTCGGCCTCGCATGGGACAACTGACAAATGGAAAGGTCAGGGCGGTGCTGATCGTTACCATGTCGATATGGGTTTCCGTACTGACTTCGATCGCTTTAACTCGATTAACGGTACGATCTTGATCAACCGTGCGATTAACCAAAATGTCAGCACATTCACTCTGTCTGACTTGCAAAAACATGGTTACTATTACGATTACTCGACAAGCTTCGTTGGTCATGCAGCACCTTCACCAGGTACTGCTGTCAATGATCCAACGCAAGCCAATGCAGACTCGTTTTATAAATTAACCCAAAATCCATTCCAGAATGTGATCGCTTCTGTCACTGGTAAATTCCGCATCAACGAAAACACCGACATCAAAGTGATACCTTACTACTGGTACGGCTATGGTACGGGTGGCGTTCAACAAAAACTGATGTCTGAGACAGGTTTCCTTAATACGACAACAGGTAAAGTCAATGCGGGCGTGGACCTCAACGGCGACGGCGATACAAAAGATAAAGTGATCGTCGCAACAAGTAGTGTGACGCGTACTAATCGTCCTGGTATTACAGGCTCAATCACACATACCATCGACAACCAACAATTGTTAGCAGGTTTCTGGATTGAACGTGCAGTGCATGAGCAATTTGGACCAATGGTCGCTGTTGATGCTAACGGCAATCCTGCTGATATCTGGTTACGAAACGGTCGCATCTTGCGCCCAGACGGCACGCCGTACGAATCACGTGACTGGAAAACAATCAGTACTGCGTATCAATTTTTTGTACAAGACACTATTTCACTGTTGAATGACAAGTTGACAGTCAACGTCGGCGCCCGTGCACCAACCATGAAGCGTGATTTTACTAATCACCCTAGTGAAGGTGAGCCAGTTGCTTACAACATTCAGCGTACTTATTCTGATGTGTTGCCACAGTTCGGCGTGAAGTATCAAATTGACCACGACAATCAAGTTTTCGCAAGTATTGCGAAAAATATGAAAGTACCAGGTAACTTTGCTTACGCAACTACTGGCAACGTCGTTATCGTCAATGGGCAACCAACGATGCCTATCGAAGTCGCCAAAGAGACTTCGTATAACCTCGATATGGGTTATCGCTTGCAAACCGATAAAATTACAGCACAAGCCACCATCTATGCTGTTGATTTTAAAAACCGTTTAGCATCGACGACAAATCCTATTAACCAAATCACTACCTTGGTCAATGCCGGCAAAGTACGCTCAACTGGTGCTGAGTTCGAATTAGGCAATACGCCAGTTAATGGCTGGTCGTTCTATAGCTCAATGGGTTATATCAAGAGCATTATTGAGAATGATATCCAGTCTTCAGGCGTGATGTTGCCGACCAACGGTAAACAGATGACCGATACGCCAAAATGGAAAGCTGGTTTAAGTGCTCAATATGAAACAGCAAACTGGTACACGCGTCTGAAAGCGAAATATACTGGTAAGCAATGGGCGACGATGACCAACGATGAATTGGTGCCGTCGTATACGCTGATCGACTTTGACGCTGGCTACCAGTTCGCCAATGCCGGTATGTTCAAAAAACCAACGATCCGTTTGAACGTCAGCAACATCACGAACAAGCAATATCGTAATCCGTCAAGTTTCAACGTATTAAATGCTACCACCTACGGTGCAGCAACGGCCAAATCAGTGTTCTACTACCTTGGTGCACCACGCTTTACCTCTGTGACTGTTTCTGCTGATTTCTAATCACATTAAAAACGCATTGCTGTGACATAGACGCAGCAAACAGAGAAAATAGAAAAGGTCTGTAACAAAGTAACGTTGCAGGCCTTTTTTTTATTTCGCTATCATTGTCATTTCGATGATTGAAATGCGATTTCGCAAAAAACATGACTTCTATTTCAAAAAAAATTTCCGTTTTGATTGTGCTGGCGAGTCTTTCCGCTTGCGCTACCAAAGATGTTATTCAGAGTAACCGTTACGAAGACATCACGATTTTCAGCATTAACGATTTTCATGGCAATCTGCAAGCAGAGCAGCCAGTTCCGTACGTCGCTAGCAAACCAGATGCGCAACACGCTGGGCAAATGGTGAGTGTGCCAGCTGGTGGTTAAGCCTACCTCGCTACAAAACTGAAAGAGCGTCGCCAAGCGGTCCATGCCAGTATTCTGGTTGGCGCTGGTGACCTGATGGGCGCTTCACCAATGGGCTCCGCGCTCCTCAACGATGAGCCAGTGATTGAGGCCATGAACCAGATCGGTCTGTCGGTGACCGCGGTCGGCAATCATGAATTTGACCGCGGCACTGATGAACTCATGCGTAAGATTGAGGGTAAGTGTCCCGATACAGGCTGTACCTATGCGGATTTCCATGGCGCCAATTACGACTATCTCGGTGCCAACGTATCCCAAGTCGGTAGCTCAAACCCATGGTTGAAGCCTTACGTTATTCGTCAGGTGGGTGATATCAAAATCGGCTTTATCGGCGCGGTGACTGCCGATGTACCTCATCTGGTGGCGGGTGACGCGGTAAAGCGATTACGCTTTGAAGACGAAGCAACCGCCATCAATCGCTACGTGCCTGAGGTGCAAAAACAAGGCGTCGATGCGATCGTTGTGCTGATTCATGAAGGTGCCATGTACAAAGGCGATGAGAACGATTCGACCTACCGTTGCGATGGTTTGCAAGGGCCGATTATCGATATTGCCAACAAACTGGATCAGCGTATCAGTCTGATTGTTTCTGCGCACTCTCATCAGGGTTACACGTGCAAAATCGGTGGTCATTTAGTGGTGCAAGGCCGCAGTTACGGGGCGTTTTTAACTGAATCGACGTTGACGATTGATAAGCAGACGCATCAGGTAATCAATGCCGTTGCAGTGAATCACCTGATCGATCAGCAGCATCTCGTTGCTGATGCTAGCGCTCAGAAACTGGTGACGCAAGTGACCACACAGACTGCGGCAATGCGCCTCCGTCCGGTTGTGACGCTCAATAGCGCTTTGTTACGCGATAGCGATGCACAGCATTTTGACAGCGTCTTTGGTAACGTGATTGCCGATGCGCATTTAGATTTTGCGCATCAACATGGTCACGCTGATGTGGCTTTCATCAACGAAGGAAGTATCCGCAATGATCTTCCTTCAGGTCAGCGATCAGCGCCGATTACCGTGACGTTTGGTGATTTATATGCGACACAACCATTTGGTAATATGCTGGTGAGCATGCAACTCAGCGGTGCGCAGATTATGCAACTGCTGCAGCAACAATGGGCTGGGAAAACGGCAGACGAGCCAAGAAAACTCTATGTCTCCGAGTCACTTTCTTATACCTGGAAAAAAGGTATGGGGACTGACATCCTCATTGACAATGTGAAAATACATGGGCAACCATTGAACATCAACCAAGATTACACCGTGGTCGTCAATAATTTCCTTGCCGATGGCGGAGATAGCTTTAGTGTCTTTAAACAAGGCCGTGATCGTAAAATCATTGGTCGTGATCTCGATGCGCTTGAGGGATACCTCGTCAGTCATGCCGCACAGATTGATGCGGGCGTGGCACGCAATCGTGTACAACGGCGGTAATAGATTGTCGTTCTCATGACAAAGAGCCTCTCAGCAACGTTACGTCAGGTAACTGTGTTGAGAGGCTCTTTGTCAATGAAACACGTGGTCATGGCCGAGTAAGTCCTATTCGGCTATGGCAACAATGAAGGATTTATTTTTTGATTTTGACTGGGCGCTGCCAGTTTTCGATCGTGATTTGTCGGGCGCGTGAGACGGTCAGCTTACCTTCTGGTGCATCTTTGGTCAGTGTCGTTCCTGCTCCCAGCGTAGCGCCCTTACCGACTTTCACTGGTGCGACTAACTGCGTATCGCTGCCGATAAAGACATCATCTTCAATCACAGTCCGAAACTTGTTTGCACCATCATAATTGCAGGTAATGGTACCAGCGCCGATATTCACTCGACTGCCGACGGTAGCATCGCCAACGTAAGCAAGATGGTTGGCTTTGCTATGTGCTGCAATCTGGCTATTTTTGACTTCCACAAAATTACCAATATGGACGTCTTCTGCTAACTCTGTGCCAGGACGCAAACGCGCGTAAGGGCCGATTTGTGATTGCGCACCGACTTTAGCATCTTCAATATGGCAGAACGCCTTGATATTTGCGCCTGCGCCGATGTGTGCATTTTTGATGACGCAATTGGCGGCAACAGAAACGCCATCTTCTAGCGTGACATTCCCCTCAAAGACGCAACCAACGTCGATACTCACGTCACGTCCGCACACCAGCTTACCACGGACATCAATACGCGCAGGATCGAGCAGGTGTACGCCTTGCTCTAGCAACTTGCGGGCAATATTGAGTTGATGAATGCGTTCTAGCTCCGCCAGTTGCACTTTGCTGTTGACACCCAACGTTTCCCAAATGGCATCAGGCTGGGCGGAGACAACGTTGACGCCATCGGCAACCGCACGGGCCACAATATCGGTCAGATAGTATTCGCCCTGAGCATTGTTATTCGACAAGGTGCTCAGCCATTGCTTCAGATGCGCAGTCGGCGCGATCATGATGCCTGTGTTGATCTCAGTGATCAGGCGTTCTGCTTCGTTGGCATCTTTTTGTTCAACGATACGTTTGATCTCACCACCTTCACGCACAATCCGTCCTAAACCGGTTGGATCTGCCATTTCCGCCGTCAGGATTGCTAGGCGGTCATTGCCTGCTACATCCATCAGGCGTTGCAAACTAGCGGCGGTCGTCAATGGGACATCGCCGTACAACACTAAAGTTGGTACGGACTCATCAAGTACAGGAATCGCCTGAGCAACGGCATGGCCTGTGCCTAATTGCGGTTCTTGCTTAGCAAAACGCAGATCGTCTGCGGCGACAACACTTAACACCTGTTCGCCACCATGACCGTAAATGACACAAATCGATGATACCTTTAGGCTACGCGCCGTATCGATCACGTGGGAAAGCAATGCCTTACCAGCCAAAGGATGTAATACTTTGGGCAAAGAGGATTGCATACGTTTGCCCATACCGGCAGCCAGAATCACGACATTCATAGGTGTTTGTGCGGAAGTAATCGCTAAAAAGGTAATGGCAGAATTTTAACATGCTGTCTGAGGGATTTCGATAATAACTGGTATCACCGGAATGGCTTTTGATGCCCACAATACGGTCCCGTTGTTCTTGGTCAACGCCCAGTGACAACCGGTCTTTTGCATTCGATGTCCGTTACAATAAAGGGATGACCCTACTCTTGTCGGAAATTCATGTCTGAAAACACTCTCCTTCAACGTTTTTTAGAAGGTAACGCGCTGATGAACAGCGGTGACCTGCTTGCTGCAGAAAAATGTTTCATGGCAGCATTGGAGATCAATGCCCAATCCGGAGAAGTGATTGCTAATCTCGCCTTTCTGAGAGAGTTACAGGGCGACTTGTTACAGGCCGAGCATTATTATCGTCAGGCGCTCATCTTACTTCCGACAACGATACAAATTTACCTGAACTTAGGCGTCATGCTGGTGAAGCAGAAGCGCTTTGCAGAGGCAGAATTCACTTATCGGGTAGCGTTGCAAATCGACCCCTATTCTCCGGGTAGCTGGTCGAATTATGGGGTGTTACTCGCTTGCATGAAACGTGAGGAGGAGGCTGAGCAATGTTATCGGAAAGCATTAACGATCGATCCCTCCTACCCCAAAGCCCGTTTTAATCTCAGTTATATTTTATTGCGCCAAGCACGGTTTGAAGAAGGCTTACTTAGTCTCGAATCACGCGACTGGCAGGATTTATTTAGTAATTACTTTTATTTTCCACGTTGGCAAGGTGAATCTTTGCAAGGTAAATCTATCCTGATTTGCTTCGAAGGTGGCTTTGGCGACATGATTCAATTTAGTCGGTACGCATCGGTGTTAAAGGCCAACGGTGCTAGCAGAGTAAGTCTGATCTGCCATCCTGCATTGACGGCGTTGTTCGACCGTATGCCGGAGTTGGACGACGTCTACTCTTACCACCTTGATGTTGATAAATCAGGCTGGGATTACTGGGTACCTCTCATCAGCTTGCCCTTTTTGTGTGGAACGCGGCTTGAATCGATTCCCGCACATATTCCATATCTGCGTGCCGATCCAGAAAAAATCGCCTCTTTCAGCAGCTTGTTTTCTGATAAAACCTTCAAAGTGGGTCTCGTCTGGCAAGGCAACACCTTGTTTGAAAACAATGATGACAGATCGATCCCGCAGCTTGCTATGCTCAGCCCCGTTCTTGAGCTCGATGGCATGGAGTTTATTAGTCTGCAAAAAGGGGCTGGCGAAAGTCAGATCCATCAATATGCTGGTCTGAGAGTGGTTCCGGGCGGAGAATTTATTCAGGATTTTGCAGATACCGCCGCACTGATTTCCCAGCTCGACCTCGTCATTACTGTCGACACCTCGGTTGCTCATCTCACTGGTGCGTTGGGCAAAACATGCTGGGTCCTATTGCCCGACTATCGTGCTGATTGGCGCTGGATGACGGCGCGTGATGATAGTCCGTGGTATCCCGAGGTAATGCGTTTATTTCGCCAACAGCCGGATGAAAACTGGACGGCTGTTGCCCGACGTGTTGCGACTGAACTGGAAATCTGGAAGGCAGTGCAATTCCAGGCGGCAAAATAAAACCCCGGTCTGCAATGCCACGCAGCCGGGTTTGTGACGCTGATCGATCAGCGTTCGATCAGACTTTTTTCAGATAGCAGGCTTTGAGCATAAAACTGCCGCCATCCATTTTGCAGTCGACTTCATGATCGCCGCCAACAATACGGATGCTCTTGATCTTCGTCCCCATTTTTAAAGTGGTCGACGAGCCTTTGACTTTCAGATCTTTGATCAGGACAACCGCATCACCGTCAGCCAAGACATTGCCGTTAGAATCTTTCACGATGCGTTCATCGTTATCATCAGCGCTGGCAGCGGCGACCTGAGGCCATTCGTGGCCGCAATCTGCACATACATAGTTGTCGCCGTCAGGGTAAGTATTTTCCAAGCCACATTGTGGGCATGCTGGTAAATTAGACATTTTTTTCTTCAGAGTGCGAATAACAGGCTGGCAGTATAACCGACCAGATGGTGATGCCCTCGATTTTTAATAGGCGGCTTGCGGTAGTTCAATCTCTGCGCTCTTTCATGCAGCTCGAACACTCTCTTCTGTCGCAAGCGGTAGCGTGGGCAGGGGAAGTGGTTGCTTGCAAGTACTTAGACGTTGAATAAACTCGGTGAGTCGGTAGGGCAGATGCGTTTCGCTTTAGCGCATTATCTTTTTTGACGCTTTGCATCGTGTTTGCGCCAGTACTGAAACTCCGCTTCGTGGACTTCGATATCCACTTCCATGATTCTCGCTTGCAAACGTTCTTGCACATCAGTGACCGCTTTGTTGTAAACCAACGGACCAATTTCTTCGAGAAAAAAAGTCAGCAGACTGTCTGCCTCCAGACTACCTATCGGTTCTGGGAAATTTTCTCGTGCATAGCGTTCAATGGATGTGATTGCTTCTTTGCGAGCCTCTTTGGCGATCTGAATGGTCATGAGAAAGTCAGAAGTGAAAGATGCCTATTTTATCGTGTGCAGAGGCCGATCAATGCTAAGTAAGTCAAATTTAATACTGAAAATAAAACGGACGAATTGCCTGGTATCGCAATTCGTCCGTTTGGAATAATGATACAACTGACTTATTTCGTTTCGTTATTTTGTGCCGCGTGGCGCTGAACGGTTTCGAGAATAATTAACTCAGTTTTTCGTATTTCTTCAATCGCATCTTCCAGCGGCAGACTGGTGCCACGGGCTAAGGCCGAAGAGGCAGACATCGTGTTGCCTGCTAAGACATATTCTAGGACGTCCTTCAAGACTGCATCTGACATGTAGGGGCCAAACAAATGTTTGACCTTCTCCTTAAAAAACTCAAATCGTGGTTGAGTTAATGCATATTTTTTGGACGCGAGACTAGCTACCGGAGGCGTTGGTGTTCCTGTGGATGCAGGGGCCACTGCGGCGGCAGGCGTAGCTGGGGCAACAGGCGTAGCAGAAATCGCAGAGATGTCAGGCGTCGTTTTGGGCGCTGTTGGTTGAGCAGCAGGTGCATTATCTGTCGTCTTGACCGCGGTCTTGGCTGGAGTAGCGACAGGTTCGCTGACGTTCACCGGTGCTACTTTTGCTTCAGGCTTGGCTTCAGGTTTTGTTTCTACTTTATTGACGGCTGCTGTCGGTTGGGCCACCGTCTGCCGTATCGCGTTAATTGCTCCCAGTACTCGGAATAAGTCGTTATGTACCTTATTGACCAGATCATCAGCAGAATCAAAAAAACGTACATCTTGTACTTGGCTCAGTAAGCCTTTTAATTCACTCAGTTGATGTGCTGACGTACCAGTATCAACGTGTTTTGGTAAAACCCAATGCTCATCTTCATCCATGATATAAATTAACATTGGAATATGATGTGCCAACGCTTCTTCTAACTCTAATTGCACCAACGATTTTTTTGTTTTTGGATCGACATCGCCGAGCACCATACCAAAAATCCCAATGTAGGCTTTTGCTGCGCGTACAAGATGTAGGCGATTTTCGATTGAGGTCTCAGGAAGCGTTGCAACAACGGACACATCTGGTCTCGCTGCTCCCGCGTGACCGCAGCTTTCAATGATCTTTTGTCTATGCAAAGCCAGATCAAATGGTGTTGAACTGACAAAGATTGTCGCTGTCATAAGATTTCTCGCCCAAAAATGGATGGCACATTAAACGTTTTGCGGCGCAGGACACGTGAGATCAATCCTCTTTTCAGTTCGGGCATCGTGGGCGCAACAGAGGCGCTACTTCAGTCCTCAAAAAAGTGATCCTGGCATGGGAATAGCAAGTTCTTATACTAGCATGAAGCGGAATTGTTGTAGCGTGCTGAGAGCAGAAAGCATCACAATTAATGTTGACGTGTTACAAACCGTCCCAGCGACGTGATAGCGCCCAAAATGAGAGTTGGTACTTTCATTCTATCTTTGTCTTTATGGTCTTGCTGGGACACGTTGCAGTTATTTTTTTGCAATAAAAATACAGTTTTTTTTGATGAATTTTTGTTGTGAAATTGATAGATCCGTTTTTTTTTAAGCTTTCATTCCAGCCATGACTGCAGCGAACCCAACGAAGGCGCCACCGGTGACGCGGTTGAACATTTTTAAGACGCTGGCTTTTTTCAAATAAGTAGAAAGTTTAAAACCACCCAGTGCATAAATCAGGTACCAGCTCATTTCGATGACAGTAAAACTACTTAATAAAATGCCAAATTGCGGTAATTGTGGCAGGCCCGGTTGGATAAATTGTGGCAAAAATGCAGCAGCAAATAACAAGGCTTTAGGATTGCTGGCCGCAGTAACAAAGCCAACGCGATATAAATCCCACGCAGCTGCTTTACTGGCTTGAGGTGCGGCATTCTGATCAACGGCTGACTCGCTGACGGGGGCAGTCCAGACCTTATAGCCTAGATAAGCGAGATACAGCGCACCAGCCCAGCGTAAGGCTTCAAATACCGCTGGGGCACTACGCAATAGGACACCCAAGCCAGCGGCAGACGCTGACATCATCAGAAACAAGGCAGTCAAACACCCCATCGCGCCGCACATCGCCGCACGAAAATTAAAACGGACACTCTGGCTCATGATCAGAAGCATGTTCGGACCAGGTGCGGCAGAGATAAAAAATGTTGCCGTAACAAATAGCCACCAAGTGTGCAGTTTCATATGAAGTTCTCTCAAAAAAGTGATGCAAAAGCGAAACCGCAATGCAGCGTTCATTTTAACTCTTTGCGCTATACCGTGCCGTAAAGAGTTGTTCCTCCATTAGGCTTCGTATAGCTCCAATGGCAAACCATCGGGGTCAGAAAAAAACACAAAACGTCGGTCGGTATATTCATCGATACGGATCTCTTCCATTGAGATGCCTTGTGCTTCTAGGTCTTGTTTGGCTTTGGCGATATCCTCGACGACAAAAGCCAAATGCCGTAAGCCCTGTGCTTCGGGGTAGGAGGGGCGCTTTGGTGCATCCGGAAACGAGAACAGCTCGATTTGGCTGCCATCAGGCAGTGCCAGATCAAGCTTATACGACTGGCGTGCCGGACGATAGTTTTCCGCGATAATACGCAGGCCAAGCTTTCCGACATAAAAATCTTTTGATGCCACATAATCGGAACAAATAATGGCGGCATGGTGGATTCGTTTTAACATCGCAATCACTAAAAAATAGCTGAAGAAAATATTCAAGAAAGTAGTGGAGAGTAGCGCGTACAGATATTATTGATTTGTCGCCCGCTGTAACTCAGAAAATAAAGTAACAACCTGTTCAACAGGCACCGCCTGAGCGCCCGCCGCTGTGCAAGCGGCGGCACCGCTTGCTACTGCATAATGCAAATGCGCTTGCCAGTCTCGTTCCGGATGCAGCGATAAACTGTACAACAGCCCTGCCATACTTGCATCTCCCGCGCCTACCGTATCGACGACCTTGATACGCGGCGTTGTTGTGTGCCAGACCTCGTCGCCTACATATAAACTTGCACCCTCTGCACCGCGTGTATACAGATAAGTGGCATGCGGATTCATGCTGCGCAAACGTTGCAGCCCCTTATCTGCGTTATCTATTCTGAATAGTCCGCACAGATCTTCATCAGACACTTTGATCACATCCGCAAGTGGCGTCATCGTTTGTAAGATGCTGTCGTAGTGTTCGTTCATTATATTTCTGAAGTTAGGATCGTAGCTGATCTTTACTCCTTGCGATTTTAATTGCTGAGCGAGCGCGACCAAGGTTGATGCCAGCGGCTGACGTGCCAGACTGATGCCGCCAAAATGCGCCCACACCACATCGTTGCTCCAGCCAGTGGGTAACTGAGTGACATCAAAATGCAAATCGGCGCTGTCGTCGCCAATAAAAAAGTAACTCGGTGGTGAGCTCTGTGCCACGATCGCTAATAAGGGCGCATGATCATTTCTTTGTAGCAGACGCAAGTCTAAACCAGCGGCGTCGCTGGCGGCATACAACTGATCACCAAAGACATCATTGCTGATTGCACCCGCAAACCCCGTACGCACACCAGCGCGAGCCAGAACGCGCGCGACGTTCCACGTAGAGCCGCCGACGAGACTGCGCCATTGATCATCACCGCTAGCAATCATGTCAGTTAATGCTTCACCAGCGCACACGATAGATGGAAATTTATTCTGCATGAGTGACTCCTGAAGGGGTTCGGGAAAAACTTTTTAGGACATCGTAACAAGCGCCCATCGTGTGATAATCGGTCTTGCCTGCCGGACTTTTTTCATCGCTATATTTCTGATTGTCTCGCGACAACATTCTGAACCACGCACCATGCTGATGATCGATCATGTGTTGCCAGCTATAGTTCCAGATTTTGCTATACCAGTCTCGGTAGTGCTGTTGATTGTGATGCTGCTCAGTTCGTTGGGCAAGCAGCGCTGCCGCCGCCAGCGATTCTGCTTGTACCCAAAAATATTTATCGCTGTCGCAGACGGTTAGGTCTGGTGCAACGCCATAACAAATACCACCGTGCTGCTTATCCCAGGCATACTGTATCGCGGTGTTAAACAAGTGTTCCGCTGTGGGTATCATCCAATGACTATCATGCAGTAGATGATCCCGTTCTGCTTCCAGTAGTACCAGCAACTTGGCCCACTCTGTGAAGTGGCCAGGCTGATATCCCCAGGGGCGGAATAAATTGGCTTTGTCATGCAGATTGTAGTTCCAGTCGATTTGCCATTGCGGGTCATAATGCTCCCAAATCATACCTTGTGCTAAACCTGCCTGACGTTGCGTGATGTTGTGTGCCAGCAGTTCTGCTTTGTGTAAATAGGCGACCGTTCCGGTTGCGTGATACGCGGCTAAGAGCGCTTCGCAGGCGTGCATATTGGCATTTTGTCCGCGATATGGGTCAACATGCTGCCAATCTGCACTGGCCTGGTCTGCATAGAGTCCGTGAGTGGTACTCCAGAATTTATCATCCATTAACTGCACGGTATCATCGAGATACGTTCGCGTTTCTGATACACCTGCCATCACTGCATGTGCATAGGCCAGCACCACAAATGCTAGGCCATAGCAATGGTTATCGGCATCGGTGACTTGCTTTTCACCATCACGCCACTCAAGCTGCCATGCGTAGCCACCGGTGATCGGATCGCGATGAATCTCTCGCAAAAAACGCACACCGTGCCGCACTTGTTCCAGATATGCCGGATCGTTGAACTGTCGGTAAGCCATCGCATAATTAAAGACAAACCGGGTACTGCTGACCAGATGTCGGTGGTGGTGGTTGTACACCGTACCGTCGTCTTTGAAGTAGTGATAAAAACCACCACTTGGATCAATGCACCGTGGATGATAAAAACGCATCGTTGTCGCGATATGCTCAAGGAGCGTATCTGCAGAAAAGAAATCCACGGTCGTCGGATGAGAGGGCATAGTGAGAGAGTCGGTAGATAAAAAAATTAATCGTCGCAAGTGCTTTCGCGCATGATCAGCGTGACTGGCTGGATGGTTTCATTTGTCGATAGCAACGGTGAATCGGTTGCTGGTGCTTGATGAAGCAACATCCCGATACCTGTCGCTCCCAAGGCGTGTTTGTCGATTCGGATGCTGCTTAACGGCGGTATCGACTGCGCTGCAGCTTGGATATCATCAAAACCAATGATGGCAAGTTGCGAAGGGATCTTTATACCGCGCTGATGACAGTATTTCACTACCTCAAGTGCCGTGCTGTCGTTGTAGCAAAATACCGCATCGGGTGGTTGCGGTAAGTGGATCAGATAATCCATTGCGCGAGCGATGCTTGCATGCAGATCATGAACATCGTCGAGATTAATTTCTAAGGCTGGATCTGCCAACATTTTGTTATCAAATAATGCCTGCCTAAAGCCGCGTGCCCGTTCTGCAATACTAAAATGCGCGAGCGAACCGCTGATCATCGCAATCCGCTTGCGACCATTCTGAATCAAATGACGCGTTGCCAATAATCCACCCAGACGATGATCAGGACAAACTGAATGAAAACCAGCTTGCCTTGCATCGAGCAAGACCATGGGCTTATTGGTGTGGCGTAGTGCAGTCAGAACTTCAGGTTCAACATAACCCGCACAGATAATGGCATCCGCTTGATGCAGACGAATTTGTTCCAGAAGTGGTTCAGTCGGGCCGCTGGTGATCAGTGATAAAGCAACACCCGCCTGACGGCAGGCGGTTTCAGCACCTTGCAACACGGGAGAAAAAAATAGACTGGCTGATTCGCCTTCATGTTGGCGATGCAACAGAAACACGACGCGCCGTATCTTGCCTTGTTTTAGGCGAGAAAAATCATAACCCATGGCATGAGCAACTTTGCTGACTCTGACCCGCGTGGTTTCTGTGAGCCCATCTTGATTCTTGAGTGCACGCGATACGGTGCCGACCGACAGGCCAGTCTGACGGGCGATGTCCCTAATACTGACCGTCATACGATGTTCTCCGCAATGCTTAACTAAACAGTCAACTTAAGGTGTCAAATGACAAATGATGACACCTTTCTCTAGCTAGTATTTATACAGTGATAGGAATAATGGGTCAATCAAGAGGAGAGAAACGGTGGTAGTTTAGGAGGTTTACTAAACAGTAGTTTGATCACTTTTTGAATGCTGTAGATAAGGTACCTATTTATCCAGCACTACGAGACTTTACGTCTGTCCGAGTTAAACAGCATACTCAACACACCACCAATGATGATCAAAGCGATTCCAAGTATGGTGCTGCCAGGTAGGGTATCTTTCAACATTAACCACGATAACAAGGCAGAAAAAATAACCGTGGTGTACGACAATGCACTCGTTGTCAGTGCTTTCCCTCGCCCATAAGCACGCGTCATGCACAACTGCCCCAGAGAGCCTAGTGTACCAAAGCCGATAATCGTCGGGAAATTACTCGGATCAACATGAGAAAAGCCCGTACCCATGAGCCACAATAGACTCATGACGACGCCAGTGAGGGAAAAATAAAAGACGACACGTAATTCCGATTCACCATTCTGCACCAGTACACCAACACTGTAATACGCCAGTGCCGTTAGTAGGCCACTGGTCAAACCTGCAAGGCCACCTAAATATTGATTTGGTGAGAAGGAGGGATGCAGTATGGTGACGATGCCAATAAATCCAATAAAGATAGCGACATACACCAGCCAGGTTGGTTTTTCTTTGAACAGAAAAATGGATAGTAGCGCGAGGAAGATCGGATTCGTATAATTGAGCGTGGTTGCGGTTGCGATAGGAAGATGCGCAATCGAGAAGAACATGCAAATCAACGACAGATTACCCGTCATGGCGCGACGCACATGCAACAACGGTACTGAGGTTGAAAACGCAACGCCTTTCTGACGCATCAGAAAAACGATCATGATTAAATTAATCAGTGACCGGTAAAATAAAACATCAGGCACCGCCAATGTATCAGACACATGTTTGATTAATACGCCCATTAAGGCGAAGCAAAAGCCGGCAACGACCATCCACATCGAATACAACATGTTCTCCTGAAATATCTCGAGGGGAAGATAACATGCATCATGGCTTGGTGCATTGATTTATTGTTTTGTGGTCGTCAGTCGACATCTTGCGACGATGTTCAGCGTTGTTATGAACATTCAGGTGGGGGCAGTAGTTATATTTTGGTTAATTTGTTGGATTGCACGTCGTGGAGTGAAAGTCGTTGTAGAAAGTGAGGCGGGGGAGTCCCCGCCCATCCATTACATATTACGACGATATTGCCCGCCGACTTCAAACAAGGCGGTGGTGATCTGGCCGAGCGAGCAGACGCGGGCGGCATCCATCAGTTTGGCGAACACGTTTTCATTGTTGATAGCCGCTTGCTGTAATGCGGCCAGTGCTTGCGGTGCGACGTCGGCGTGGCGTTGATGGAAGTCAGCTAAGCGCGTTAATTGCGATTGCTTTTCTTCCTCGGTGGACCGGGCCAGTTCGATTTTTTGTGGTGCATCGCCTGCCTTCGGATTACGGAAAGTGTTGACACCGATAATAGGCAAGGTACCGTCGTGCTTGAGGTGCTCGTAGTGCATCGACTCTTCTTGGATTTTACCGCGTTGATAGCCAGTTTCCATTGCGCCCAATACGCCACCGCGTTCAGCGATACGTTCAAATTCCTGCATCACGGCTTCTTCGACCAAATCCGTTAATTCTTCAATGATGAAGCTGCCCTGGATCGGATTTTCGTTTTTCGCCAAACCCCATTCGCGGTTGATGATGAGCTGAATCGCTAACGCGCGGCGAACGGATTCATCGGTGGGAGTCGTGATCGCTTCATCGTACGCATTAGTGTGCAGACTGTTGCAGTTATCGTAAATCGCGATCAACGCTTGCAAGGTCGTGCGGATATCGTTGAAGTCGATTTCTTGTGCATGCAATGAACGCCCAGAGGTCTGGATATGGTATTTCAATTTCTGACTACGATCATTCGCGCCGTATTTATCGCGCATGGCAATTGCCCAGATACGACGTGCAACGCGGCCCAGAACGGTGTATTCAGGATCCATACCGTTACTGAAGAAGAACGACAAGTTCGCTGCAAAATCGTCGATGTGCATACCACGTGCAAGGTAGGCTTCGACGAAGGTAAAGCCGTTGGACAGAGTGAACGCAAGTTGTGAAATCGGGTTCGCGCCCGCTTCTGCGATATGGTAGCCAGAGATGGATACCGAGTAGAAGTTACGTACCTGATGATGGACAAAGTATTCCTGAATATCACCCATCACTTTGAGTGAGAATTCTGTCGAGAAGATACAGGTGTTCTGACCCTGATCTTCTTTCAGAATATCAGCCTGCACGGTACCACGCACATTCATTAACACCCACGCACGGATTTTTGCGGCTTCATCGGCAGTTGGCTCACGTTTGTTGTCAGCGCGGAATTTGTTCATCTGCTGATCAATCGCGGTGTTCATGAAGAACGCCAAAATCGTTGGTGCGGGACCATTGATCGTCATGGAAACAGAGGTCGCAGGATCACACAGATCGAAACCATCGTACAAGACTTTCATGTCTTCCAGTGTAGCCACGGAGACGCCAGAGTTACCGACTTTACCGTAGATGTCCGGACGGATGGCTGGATCAGCACCATACAAGGTCACGGAGTCAAACGCTGTCGACAGACGCTTCGCATCCATACCCTGAGATACCAGCTTGAAGCGGCGGTTAGTACGGAACGGGTCGCCTTCACCAGCAAACATCCGTGTTGGGTCTTCACCTTCGCGTTTAAATGCAAATACGCCAGCGGTGAATGGGTAAGAACCAGGCACGTTTTCCAGCAATAACCAGCGCAGAATTTCGCCATGATCGACAAAACGCGGCAGAGCGACTTTACGAATGGTAGTGCCGGATAAGGTTTGTTGCGTCAGACGGGTGCGAATTTCTTTGTCACGAATTTTGACGACATATTCATCACCGGCATATGCGGCCTGCATATCCGGCCACATGGTGATGAGCTTTTTGGATTCGGCGTTCAGATGATTGTCGCGCTCAGAAATTAGCTCATCAAGGGCACCGAAAGCATCGTGCGCTTTGCCGGCGTTGCCCAGCATACGTTTTGTTTCTTGCAGTTGTTGACGCTCACGTGCCAGCGATACTTGTTTGCCGGCTTGCTTGTGATAATTGCGCACAGTATCGGCAATTTCCGCCAGATATCGGCTGCGTGCTGGCGGCACAATAACATTCTTCGCACTAGAGAATTTTACGTTGATTGCGGCCAGTTTGCTGGTGGTGGTTTTCAGACCATGCGCAGTCAGCACTGGTAACAAGCCCTGATACAACGCCGTCACGCCATCATCATTAAAGCGTGACGCTTGTGTCCCATAGACGGGCATATCGTCTGGCTTCTTGGTCCACAGTTCGCGGTTACGCTGATACTGTTTAGCGACGTCACGCAACGCATCTTGCGCGCCTTTGCGGTCAAACTTGTTGATCGCCACAAAGTCAGCAAAATCGAGCATGTCGATTTTTTCTAATTGCGATGCGGCACCAAATTCTGGGGTCATCACGTACATTGAGACATCAACGTGCGGCACAATTGCAGCATCGCCCTGACCAATACCGGAGGTTTCTACAATCACCAGATCAAAGCCCGCGACTTTGCAGGCGGCAATGACGTCGGGTAACGCCTGAGAAATTTCCGAACCCGCTTCACGCGTTGCCAGCGAGCGCATGAAGACTTTGACGTTACCTTTCCATGGATTGATCGCATTCATCCGAATCCGGTCACCCAGCAACGCACCGCCCGATTTACGACGTGATGGATCAATCGAGATCAACGCGATGTTCAGATTGTCATCCTGATCCAGACGGATGCGGCGGATCAGTTCATCGGTCAGAGAAGACTTACCGGCACCGCCCGTACCAGTGATGCCGAAGGCAGGGATGGTGATTTGTTCTGCGGCTTTGATAATGTCGGCGCGTAATTCAGGCGCGACTTTATCGTTTTCGAGGGCGGTGATCAGTTGGGCTAAAGGGCGATGTTTTTTAGCGATATCGCCTTCTTGCAACACACTTAGACTGGTTGGTGCGTAGCTGGAGAGATCGACGTCGCACGCCTGGATCATCGACAGAATCATGCCGACTAGGCCCATGCGCTGACCATCTTCCGGACTAAAAATGCGGGTCACGCCATACGCATGCAGATCCGCGATTTCTTCTGGCACGATCACACCACCGCCGCCGCCAAACACTTTAATATGCGCGCCGCCACGTTGTTTTAGCAGGTCGATCATGTATTTGAAGTATTCAACGTGACCACCCTGATAGCTGGAAATGGCAATCCCTTGCGCATCTTCTTGCAGAGCGGCGGTCACGATTTCTTCTACCGAACGGTTGTGTCCGAGATGGATCACTTCAGCACCATTGGCCATCAAAATGCGGCGCATGATGTTGATCGAGGCGTCATGGCCATCGAATAGTGAAGCGGCGGTAACGAAACGCACCTTATTCGCAGGTTTGTATTCGGTCAGATTTTGGGCTACGGACAGGTCGGTCATGTCATCCTCAACAGTCTATTTTTTTTGGATAAGCATACGCTTACATATGCTTATCGGGGTGGTTATTGCTAACGAATTGATCAGTTTGTTTGCCGCTAACTTATATGACGTTAACGTAAACGTCAATACGAATATTGAGAAACAGTTAGAAATGCCAAGTCCATTATTCATGCGGTTCTTAAGGCAAAAATGGCTCAAGAGTGGCTTTCTTATTGGACTTGGTAAATTGATATTTTTTTGCTATCGACCAGCGCTCTTTCCCTAGGAGTAAGCGCTGGTCGTTGCGTTTTATGCCGCAGCGCGCTTTGCTGGCTGGTTTAGCAGACTGGCTTTTTCGAGCTGGTACGCTTGCATTGCCTTTTCTTTGACGTGGCCAAATCCGCGAACTTTTTCAGGCAAGTTCGCCACAGCAATCGCTGTCTCGAGAGTGTCAGATGTTAAATTTGACAACAGTTGCTCGATCGCAGCACGATAATCAGCAATCATGGCACGTTCTGCTTTGCGCTCTTCGGTGTAACCAAAGAGATCGAGCTTAGTACCGCGTAAGCCTTTTAATTTGGCGAGGATGCCAAACGCACGCCACATCCATGAGCCATATTGCGCCTTGATTAAATGCCCTTCTGCATCTTTTTTGGAGAATAAAGGTGGGGCAATATTGAATTTCAGACTGAAATCGCCTTCAAACTGTTGCTTAAGTTTGTCGGTGAACTGGCCATCTGTGTACAACCGTGCGACTTCGTATTCGTCTTTATAGGCCATCAATTTGAAGTAGTACTTGGCCACTGCGGTGGTCAGCCTATTACCGAGCCCTAGCGCCGTTTCCGTATTGCGGACATGGGTAACCAATGCGCGATATTGCTCAGCATATGCCGCGTGTTGATAAGCAGTCAGATAGTCGATACGGCGCTTGATGACGGTATCGAGATTCTGTGGCATCTGTACAACGACGGTCTGCGTTGGCATTGCAATTTTTTCGACGCGTGGCAGATCCACCGCCGCACGACGTCCCCATAAGAAGGCTTTTTTGTTTGATTCAATCGCCACACCATTGAGCTCGATTGCCCGTAACAGCGCTGTTTCAGACAAAGGAATTGCACCTTTTTGGAAGGCAAAACCAAGCATAAATAGGTTGGTGGCGATCGAATCGCCCATCAATGCCGTTGCAATTTTGGTCGCGTTGATGAAATCAGCGTTACCGTCAACGGATTCAGAAATTAAATGCTCGGTAGATTCTAATGGGAATTGCCAGTCCGGATTTTTAGCAAACGGGCCGGTTGGTTGTTCGTTGGTATTGATGACAGCGCGGGTACGGCCTGCACGCATTTTTGAAATCGCATCATGGGCGCCAGCAGTCAGAATATCGCAGCCTAAAATCAGGTCAGCTTCACCCGTGGCAATTCGTTGTGCGCGCAGTTTGTTGCGGTCATTGACGATACGGATATGCGATGTCACTGAGCCATTCTTTTGCGACATCCCAGTCATATCCAGCACGGAGGCGCCTTTGCCTTCAAGGTGGGCTGCCATACCCAGTAAGGCACCGACCGTGATGACACCCGTGCCACCAATGCCGTTGATGAGGATATTGTAGGACGTTGCACAGGTTGGTAATACCGGTGCAGGCAAGGTGCCAAAGTCATCGGTTTTTGCTGTGCCAGTTTTTGATTTACGTAATTTACCGCCTTCTACGGTCACAAAACTTGGGCAGAAACCTTTGACGCATGAATAATCTTTATTGCATGACGATTGGTCAATTGTGCGCTTGCGACCAAATTCCGTTTCCAGCGGCATGATGGAAGTGCAATTCGATTGCACGCCACAATCGCCACAACCTTCACAAACGGCGTCGTTGATGAACATGCGTTGGTTAGGGTCAGGGAATTCGCCTTTTTTGCGACGGCGACGTTTTTCTGCGGCGCAGGTCTGATCGTAAATTAAGACGCTACAGCCTGGTAATTCGCGCAATTCACGCTGGACCGCATCCATGTCTTTACGATCATGCAACGTCACCGAAGCTGGCAATTGCGAGCGGTCGGTGTAGCGGGACAAATCTTCCGTCACCAAGGCGATACGCTTGACGCCTTCGGCGGCCATTTGTTGCGCCATCATCGGGACACTGATCGTGCCATCGACAGGTTGACCACCCGTCATCGCAACGGCATCGTTATACAAAATCTTATAGGTAATATTGACCTTGGCTGCAACCGCCGCTCGGATCGCCAGATAACCCGAATGGAAGTAAGTCCCATCGCCAAGATTTTGGAACACATGCGGCAAGGTAGAAAAGGCGGCCTGACCAATCCATGGCGCACCTTCACCGCCCATGTGGGTGGTGAGCTTATTAAATTCAGGATAAATCGCTGTCGCCATCACGTGACAACCAATCCCTGCCAGCGCCAAACTACCTTCAGGTACTTTGGTGGAGGTATTATGCGGGCAACCGGAGCAATAGTAAGCCGGACGCGCTGGTGTGTTGACTTGCTTGGTCAGCACCACATCTTTGGCTTCCAGAAACGCCAGACGCGCTTTGATCAGATCGCTGGTATGGAAACGTGCAATCCGTGAAGAAATGACGCGGGCAATCTGCGCAACCGAGAAATCGGCCTTTGAAGTCAGCAGCCATTCTCCGCGCGGATGGACCCATTCGCCTTTTTCATCGAACTTACCAATCACGCGTGGACGCACGTCGTCACGCCAGTTGTACAGTTGTTCTTTGAGCTGGTATTCGACCATCTGGCGCTTTTCTTCGATGACCAGAATTTCATCCAGACCTTGCGCAAATTCACGTACGCCATCCGGCTCTAATGGCCATGGCATCGACACTTTAAATAAACGAATGCCGATGTCAGCCGCAAATTTCTCATCGATACCGAGTTCCTCTAAGGCTTCTAATACGTCTAAGTACGATTTACCAGAGGCAACAATCCCCAGTTTGGCGTGGGGACTGTCAATCGTGACGTGATTGAGTTTGTTGGCGCGGGCATAGGCGAGCGCGGCGTAGATTTTGTAATCCTGCATCAGCGCTTCTTGCTTACGCGCCTGAATGCCAAGCGTATCCAAGGACAAGCGGGTGTTCAGGCCGCCTTCTGGCATCACAAAATCTTCAGGGATCGTGATCTTGAGACGGAATGGGTCCGCATCGACAGACGACGTTGATTCAACCGTATCGGCCAGCGCTTTAAAGCCAACTGCGCAACCAGAAAAACGGGACATCGCCCACGCGTGCAAGCCCAGATCCAGATATTCCTGCACGTTGGCAGGGTATAGCATTGGGATCATACAAGCAGAAAAAATATGATCCGATTGATGCGGCAAGGTTGACGAGTACGCGCCGTGATCGTCTCCGGCGACTAACAACACACCACCATGCTTGGAGGTGCCAGCGTGGTTCATGTGCTTAAACACGTCAGCACTACGGTCCACGCCAGGACCTTTGCCGTACCACATGGCATACACACCATCGTATTTGGCAGGACCGATCAGATCGACCGTTTGCGTGCCCCAGACTGCCGTGGCGGCTAAGTCTTCATTGACGCCCGGTACAAATTGCACATGGTTTTGTTCGAGTAATTTTTTGGTTTTCCACAATGTCTCGTCGAGACCACCCAAGGGCGAGCCACGATAGCCAGAAATAAATCCGGCAGTATTGAGGCCCGCAGCGAGATCACGTTGTCGTTGTATCATCGGCAAGCGCACTAATGCCTGAATGCCGGATAAAAAGATGATGCCCTTGTTCGACGTATATTTATCGTCGAGACTGACATCGTGTAACTGAGGGGTGGTAGTGGCGTTTGCGCTCGATGTTTGTTCTTGCGCAGAGGAAGACGCGGACGTGAGTCCAGCAGACTCCAGTTGGGTGTCGGATGACATGTGTGGCTCCAAAATGGGTAATTTAGATCGCAAAGAACATGCGTTGCATCCGGTAAGACACAAGTCTGCTCGTAACCTATAGCGAGGTATCGGGTATAGGCTCTCGTTGCGTTGGCTGAGATGGCAGCCATTTTATTCGAATTCGGCACAAAATTCGATAGCAAGACGCTAGCTTATTGCCTCTCTGTGCAATTGGCGGCGCGCTTACCCAAATAAACGCGACGCCGATTGTCGGGTGTCATGCAATAAGAACATCGGTATCTGTTTTGGCCGAATCAAAGAGACATCAAAAGAAGCTTTCCGAAATTTCGCTGCAGCGCTTCTTCGACTTCCTTTGAAATCTGCTGTGTTCACAGTGTAGGGCAGAAAGTGGGTTTGGGAAAATATGGAATTAAAATAGGGGTATCATGAAAAATGATAGCTTGGTTTTGCTTGTACTCGTTATCTTCCGCAAGAAGTCGTACTCGTCTTTGATATATCTAGCACCCCTCGTAACGCCATGTATACTTCTCCCCCAAAGGAGACTTCATGACTATTAACAACGAGACGCCGCTGTCTGCTCGCGCGCTCAAGCTGTCCAATTTGGTGAAAGGTGCCAGAGATACGATTCCGATGTTGGTGGGTGCGGCGCCGTTTGGGATGATTTTTGGGGCGCTGGTTTCCACCAGTACGATGATGCCTTGGCATGGGCAGTTGATGTCCTTGTCTGTGTACGCGGGGTCGAGTCAGTTTATTGCGGCGGGGCTTGTTGCCAGTCATACTGGCATGCTGGTGATTTGGCTTACCACGTTTATCGTTAACCTACGACACATGCTGTATGCGGCGACGCTCTTGCCGCATGTGGCACATTTGTCGGCACGCTGGCGCTGGCTGCTGGGGTTTTTACTGACTGACGAAACCTTTGCCGTGGTGGCAGGGCATCATCAACAGCCCCTCAGTGCTACTGAACGACGGTATGCGCATTGGTATTTTTTGGGTTCTGGACTGGCGATGTACAGTAATTGGCAATGTTGGACGTTGATTGGCTTATTATTTGGCACTCTGTTTCCGGGGCTACAAAATATGGGGCTTGATTACGCGATGGTGGCGACGTTTATTGCCATTATTGTGCCGCAACTGCATAAGCTGCCTTACTTGGCGGCAGCGGTGGCAGCGGGTAGCTTTGCCTTTTTATTGCGTGATCTGCCCTACAAACTGGGTTTGTTGACAGCGGTATTTGTGGGGGTGACGGTAGGGATGGTCTTGTCGCGTCAGATGTTGAGCAACAAGGAGAGCGTATGAACTATACCCTGCTCATTCTTGGCATGGCGGTCATTACCGTGCTCATTAAAGCGATCTTTTTTATTCTAGGTGACCGTCTGAGTTTTCCGGCGTGGTTAAATCAGGCACTGAGTTTTGTGCCGGTGACGGTATTGACCGCCATTATCACGCCCATGATTCTCGCGCCCCATGGAGAAAATCTTGAACTCAATCTACATAATCCACAATTGCTGGCATCGCTGGTCGCGGTTGTCGTATGTTTATTAGGCAGGCGGCAGTTACTCACCATCGCGGCTGGATTGCTGAGTTTTTTCTTATTTCAGTGGATCTTCACTGGCTGATCTGTACAAAAAGGGTTCGTTGACCGCGATAAGAAATTATTGCGGACGAACCTCTTTTTTCAATGCAGACATTGCCATTTTTTCGACCAGACTAGGCGCTAGCAGTTTGAGCAGGCGTGCTAGTTTGCCTTTGCTTGTCATCACCACTTCGCGTTTATTGCTTTCCATGCCGTCGATGATCAGCCGTGCGCATTCTGTCACGGACATCGCATTGTCTTCTTTGAGTCCACTCTGACCTGCGGCATCACCTGCGGCGTTGTAGCCGTGATAGCGAATCCGTGTTGCAACCACACCAGGGTAGGCGAGCGTGATGTGTACACCAGTATCACTGATTTCGCTGCGCAGACTTTCAAAGAAGCCATTCATCGCGAATTTGCTGGCGCTGTAAGCAGTGCGTCCGGGCACACCGATTAAGCCCGCCAGAGATGACACTGCGACGATATTGCCACGGGTTTCTTTCAAATAGGGCAGCGCAGCATGGGTACACCAAACACTGCCCCAGAAATTAATCCGCATCAGTTCCTGGTACCAGCCTAGGTCTTCTACGTCGCTAAATAAGGCTTGCGCCGATTTGCCAGCGTTATTGATGAGACAGTCAATACTACCGAACGCTTCAATCGTGGCGCGTATCAGACGCCGACAATCCGGTTCGGAACCAACGTCCGTTTTTACTACCAGACATACACTGCCAAACAGTTTGCAATCACTGGCGACCTCATGCAGCGCTTCTTCGTTGCGTGCCGCCAGCACGATTCCCAAGTCACCTTTATATTTATGGGCAAGTTGCCGCGCCATTTCAGCACCAATGCCGTCAGAGGCACCGGTAATAACAATGACGCGATGTCGTTTCGTCATAATGCGTAGCTTTCGTCAATACGGTTGAGTTTACGAATAAGGGATGGCCAGACAAACGCACCACCAAGGCCGCCGGTTTGCACGCGCATCGCTTCGGAAACACCTTTGACGATCTGTGGATTGATCTGTGTCAGTGCACCACCGGCTTGAGCTGCAAGCTGAATCTGGCACGTTGACTCGAAGGTGTACATCGACAAAAATGCATCCGCAATGGATTTACCTGCTGTCAGCAAGCCATGGTTACGCAGTATTAAAAAATTGGCGCGCCCCATATCTGTCTGCAAGCGTGGTTTTTCATCTTCGCGAAACGCCACGCCTTCATAATCATGATACGCGAGTGAAGCCAATACAAATGTAGATTGTTGTGAAATCGGCAAAATTCCACATTCCTGTGCACTGACCGCCACACCAGCGCGCGTATGTGTATGCAGTACGCATTGCACATCGTCACGCGCTGCGTGGACGGCACTGTGGATGACAAAGCCGGCCGGATTGACCGGAAATGGCGAGTCAATCACCTTATGGCATTGCTGGTCGACTTTAATCAGCGATGAGGCGGTGATTTCATCGAACATCAGCCCGTATGGATTAATTAGAAAATGATGCTCTGGACCAGGGATGCGCACACTGATGTGGGTGAATACCAGATCGCTCCAACCATACAGCGCAACTAAGCGGTAACAGGCTGCGAGATCGACACGCAATTGCCATTCTTCAGGACTGACTTGGTCTTTTAATGAGGGTATTAACATGATGTCTCCAATTATTTTTTATAAGATGTATACAAAACTACCGTAGCGTCGTCGCGGTGTCAGAATAAATAAAATGCGTAACCGCTGTCATGCTGTATTTTTTTAGTTCTTCTCGCTTAATGCCGCCCGATAGATCGTATTTTTAGGGCGGGCGAATAAACGTTGTAGCATCGGTTCAAATTCAATTATCGGAAAAGTCTCTGCATGCGGATCAAAGGAGGGGTTGTCATACAAAGCGCAGAATTCTGCTGTCTTCTCAAAGTGGGGGTGACCACGGAATTGCTCACGCATATCTCTGTCCATACCAAGGTGATGAAAAAAATAATGCCCCTGGAAAATCCCATGATGCTGCACCATCCATACATTGTCTTCGCTGACAAACGGCTTGAGGATGGCCGCGGCGATGTCCGGATGGTTATAGCTGCCCAGCGTATCACCGATATCATGCAAGAGTGCGCAGCAAACATATTCTTCATCTCTGCCATCGCGTAATGCGCGCGTTGCTGTTTGAAGGGAATGGGTATAGCGATCAATCGGAAAACCGCCGTAGTCGCCTTCCAATAATTGTAAATGGCGGATAATGCGTTCAGGCAATTTTTGGGCGAATTGCACGAACTCGCCGCCGATAATTTGCCAGTCTTCTTTTTTACTGTCTTCCATGCGGACGAAATCACTACGATGATGCATTTGTCTCACTCCTGTTGAATTATTACACCGACGTAACACCTTCCTTGAAAACATGTTTGTACTTCAATGTCGAAAAAAACGCAGACGATATTGAGTTTTTCAGGGCTGGCTCGTACAGTGTTGGTTTATGTTGACACAACCATACAGTGATTCAGGGCAGCAAACTGTCAAATATTCTACAATTGATTTAAAGAATATTTCTTCAAATGAATGGTAACAAAATGTCATTCACAGTGTTACCAAATAAAACTCCTTTTGTGTCTCACTTATCAGCATTGTCTGAGGATAGCTGGTTTGCGGCGTTGTCACCCGAATTGCGTCAAGCATTGCTGCTTAACGCAACCAGTGTGCACCTCGTTGCAGGTGAAATGTTGTTCAGGCGCGGAGATGCTCCCAGCGGTTTTTATGCCTTACTCAAAGGCAATATAAAAATGTCGACGCTAAGTGAAGATGGCCGCGAAGGAATACTGACAATCCTTGAGCCGAGTACCTGGTTTGGTGAAATCTCGCTCATTGATGGCCAGCCCCGAACGCATGATGCAACTGCGGTGGGCATCGTTGAACTGCTGCTTGTGACGCCACTTTGTTTTTCAGCACTGATGCGAGATCCCGTGTTTGCAACGGCGATTGCTCACATGTTGGCGTACAGAATTAGATTGCTCTATGGCATTGTCGAAGATGCGCATTTGCGTTCGCCAAGGGCACGTGTTGCACGTCGCCTGTTATTGCTTGCAGGCAGTAACACGATGCACACATCCGCTTCGCACAATTGCGTTCCTGTGTCACAGGAATCGCTGGCAATGATGTTAGGAATGAGTCGTCAGACGTTATCAAAAGAATTGAAATTTTTGTCGCAGCAAAGAGTGATTGCACTGAAATACCGCGCAATCAATATCATCTCAGCAACCGCGTTATCCGATTATTCTGATCAGCATTGAGCAATACGGTGTTCGCCGCATGATTATTTTTTGTAAAAAGAATATTTATGTTCTATCCTAAAAGATTAACCGACACAGTTCCTGGATTTTTTAAATGGCGCACATAGTGATTCGTTATTGTTGCTGTTTCTTAATCATTTTCTTTTGCAATTGCATCATGTCTGCAGTTTATGCAAAGTGTACTCGCAAGATCAACGTCACCTTTTCGCCGACGGGCTTGACCGCTATTGCCTCGGAAAATGGTCTCTCGGGTGTCTATCCAACTTTGCTATCCTCTGTCCCTGCCAAGGATGGGTGCGTATTTGATTTTTCGATGGTGCCTCGCACACGTCAGGAATTGATGTTTCAACACGGCCAAACTGACTTGCTACTCCCCGCCATCAAAACCTCTCGGCGCGATGCATTTGGCATTTTTATTCCACTCCTCTACACGAGGGCAACGTTAGTGTCGATGCGAACGGATTTGCCTTTAGTTGCCAATATCCAAGAGTTGATCGACAGAAAAACGTCGAAGGTGGTTGTGGTCCGTGGTTATGACTATGGCGAAATTTATATGAATTTGATGCAAGAGCTTACCAAGCAAGACCGCCTGATTTATGAAGCGGATCCAGGGTCGGTTGCCCGGATGTTAAAAGCGGGTGCGGCCGATTACACCATCATTGCCCCTTACATCTTGATTGGTGAAGTGCAGATGGACGCTCGAATACGCGATATAGAAGACAAGTTACACTATGAAGTGCTGCCTGAATTGCCTTGGCTTGATAGTGGTGTTTATCTTTCTCAGACAACATTGAATGAACAAGATCAGCAAAGTCTTAAGACTTTATTTACCGCTTTTACGAAGTCTGGTGCTGTATGGAAACTTTTCAAAAATTATTATCAATCAGACGCGTTTAACCTCGGCTCTCGCCCAAGATAACTTCACATTGTATTTCCATCCTATTTTTCGCTCCTGCCTACTACTTTTTGTTTTAAAAGTGAATGTTTCAGGTAGACTATTTCTGACGCACATCCCTTGAGCTTCAGTATGTCTAACCTTCAATCGTTCAGATCTTTAAAAGGCTTGCTTGTTTTGCTGTTAGCAGGCGTGTCGTTATCTGCCTTGGCGCGTTGTTCGCGGCCGATGAATGTGCCTGTGGCAGCGACTGGACTGAGTGTGATTGATCAAGGCGAGATCATTAGCGGTATTTATCCGGAAATATTACGCTCAGTTGCCGCTAAAAAGGGCTGTGTTTTTCTTATTACCCTAGTACCGCGGGCACGTCTGGAGTTGATGTTTGAAACGGGAGAAGCCGATCTCATGATCCCCGCAACGCGTACGCCTCATCGTGATCAATATGGAATGTTCATTCCATTGATTCGTAATCGTGCTGTGTTGATGTCAATACAAACAACGCTGCCAGCCGTCAAGACGATGCAGGATCTGTTATCACAACCAAAATCTAAAGTCGCTGTTGTACGCGGCTTTGATTATGGCGAGCGCTATTTGGAACTGATCACTGAATTACAAAAGCAGGGACGGCTGGTGGTGGATACCGATCCGTTGTCTGTGGCGCGGTTGTTAAAACTGGGTAGTGTCGATTACGCGCTGATGGGGCCGACAATTCTGGCTGGCACATCACAAACTGATCAACGCGTCGAGGACATGGTTAACCATTTGCGTTACGAAACGCTGGCAGAAATGCCGTGGGGGGAGAGCGGTGTTTATTTTTCCAAAAAAGCCTTAAGCATAGAAGATCGGCATGCCCTACAAGAAATTTTTCTTTATATTGAGAGCAAAGGTCTGGTCTGGAAAGGCTTCCGCCGCTACTATCGCGAAGAACTCCTGCAAGAGGGCGTTCGGCCGCTGTGAGTCAATGCATCAGAGCGCAATTTGCGTCTCAAATTTACTGCGATGCATTGAAAAAAAACTCCGCACGTTACGGATGTTGCTCTGCGTCGCAAATAAGCGATGTGCAAGTGCATGATAAGCGGGCATATCTGCGACTTGAATGACCAACACAAAATCAGGGCCCGGTGATACACGGTAGCACTGCTGCACCGCGCCTTCATGGGCGACCAACTCCTCAAATGCCTGCATTTTTTCACTAGTTTGCATATCCAGCGTGATCTCAACGATGGCAGTCAGACTTGGTCCCAGCTTGTCGGGTGCCAACAGCGCAACCTGACGCAAAATCACCCCCTCATCCACCAATCGTTTTACCCGCCGCAGACTGGTCGGAGGAGACGCATGCACCCGCGCTGCCAGTTCGTGATTAGTTAAGGCAGAATTTTGTTGTATTTGCAACAAAATTCGTTTGTCCAGCTCATCTAATATCAATATTTTTGACATAAAATTTCAAAATAGAATTAAAAATGAAATATAACACCTGTCTTTAATCGTATCGATGATTTATTTCAAAATCAATAAAAATTTGAAATAAATCGTCATTCAAACTCGATTAGCATGACGTCATATTATTTTTCTTTGTGAGGTCATTATGTGCGGTATCGTCGCGGCAGTTGCTCAACGTAACATCACTCCTATTTTGCTTGAAGGTTTAAAGCGACTTGAATACCGTGGCTATGACTCTTGTGGCGTGGCCTTGCATGTCAATGGCCAGTTACAACGCTCTCGCAGCACCTCACGCGTGGCAGAGTTGCAGGCTCAAATTGAGCAAACAGGCTTAGCAGGCTTTACAGGTATTGCACACACCCGTTGGGCAACCCATGGTGTTCCATCTTCTGCTAACGCGCACCCACACTTCTCACGCGATCGTATCGCACTGGTCCACAACGGCATTATTGAAAACCACGAAGAATTACGCGCAGAATTAACAGCACTTGGTTATGTGTTTGAAAGTCAGACAGATACCGAAGTGATCGCCCATCTGGTCGATCATATGTACCAAGGTGATTTATTTGAAACCGTCAAACTCGCTGTCAAGCGCCTCACTGGTGCTTACGCCATCGCTGTCTTCTGCCGTGATGAGCCGCACCGCGTCGTTGGCGCGCGCCATGGTTCTCCTTTGATCGTTGGTATTGGCAAAGGCGAGAACTTCATTGCCTCTGATGCGATGGCCTTAGCCGGCGTGACAGACCAGATCACGTATCTGGAAGACGGTGACGTCGTGGATTTGCAATTGCAACGCGTCTGGATCGTCGATGTGAACGGCAAATCAGTGGACCGTGAAGTTCGTACAGTGCATGCGCATAGCGGTGCGGCCGAACTAGGCCCTTACCGTCACTACATGCAAAAAGAAATCTTTGAGCAGCCACGCGCCATCAGCGACACCTTAGAAGGCGTCACTGGCATCATGCCAGAGTTGTTTGGTGATAATGCGTACGGCATTTTCAAACAAATTGATTCAGTACTGATTTTGGCTTGCGGTACCAGCTATTACGCAGGTCTGACTGCTAAATACTGGCTTGAATCGATTGCAAAAATCCCCGTCAATGTAGAAATCGCCAGTGAATACCGCTACCGCGATAGTGTGCCCAATCCAAACAGCTTGGTCGTCACCATCTCTCAGAGTGGTGAGACCGCTGATACCCTCGCTGCACTCAAACACGCACGCAGCCTAGGTATGCATCACACGCTCACCATCTGTAACGTCTCCACGAGCGCCATGGTGCGTGAATGCGCGTTGTCGTACATCACCCGCGCGGGTGTCGAAGTTGGCGTGGCATCGACCAAAGCATTCACAACACAATTGGCCGCTTTATTCTTACTGACTCTGGCACTGGCACAAAGCAAAGGTCGTTTGTCCGAAGAAGAAGAAGCAACCCACATCAAATCCATGCGTCATTTGCCTGTCGCGATCAGCGCAGTGTTGGCACTGGAGCCGCAAATTATTGCGTGGGCAGATGAATTCGCCAACAAAGAAAATGCCTTATTCCTCGGCCGTGGATTACATTACCCAATCGCCCTAGAGGGCGCATTAAAACTCAAAGAAATTTCATACATCCACGCCGAAGCCTATCCAGCAGGTGAATTGAAACACGGCCCATTAGCCTTAGTGACCAAAGAAATGCCAGTGGTCACCGTTGCACCAAACGATGCCCTGATCGAAAAACTCAAATCCAACATGCAAGAAGTCCGCGCCCGCGGTGGTGAGTTATTCGTCTTCGCCGACGCCGATTCTCACATCACGTCCAGCGAAGGCGTGCACGTGATCCGTTTGCCAGAACACTACGGTCAACTGTCCGCTCTTCTGCACGTCATCCCCTTGCAGCTACTCGCGTATCACACAGCGTTAGCACGTGGTACTGACGTTGATAAGCCTCGTAACTTGGCGAAGAGTGTGACGGTGGAGTAAGGTTTTAACGTACGAATACCGACTGTTCCCGACAATTAAAGTCGTAAACTGGCTATTAAAGTCGCAATCTGGTTATTAAAGTCGTAAACTAAAAATCCTATAAAAAATGCCCAAACCTGGAATTTCAGGCTTGGGCATTTTTGCATCTGAATACGAGCACAATTGAGCTCTTGATTTATCGTAACCTCGCTGTAGAGTATTTTGGTGTGACGCCAACATCAGAGATGAAATGGCACGAATCCGTGAAAAATGACTTAATTGACGAACGAGGGACGAGCCATGCCATTATTCAATTCAGAGGTGACATCGCTGCTGACTGCGCTACCGAACGAAACCTTGTTCTGTTGGCGTGCACTCAATTTTGACGTAGAGTCTAACCGCACGAATGCGGTCTTCGTATGAATACATGAACTACCTCCAAGTAGTCCAAGTTTTTATCCGCACCCCCTCCCGGTCAATATTCGGTGCGCGTCAACAAGTCAAGGATAATGAATTAGAAAAAATGCAGCTTCGTGCGGTCACGGAAGAAGATGCAGAATTAGCTGTTAACGCTTTAGGTTTCGTTATTCTTGAAATTGGCTGGGCTAAAGGTTAAATACTGAGGTTACACGCGATGCGAAAGTGCGCGCCCTTGCAAGTACTTATCCTATTCAGATAAAAATTCGTCAGTTTTGGCAAATTTGTGCAATCCTAATGTTCCGATCTAAACTAATTCAATAATTCCCTGTAAATGGATACCGAATGCACAATGAGTAAGACAAGAAATAACCATTTCGTACCGCAATGGCATCAAAACGGGTTCGTTCATGAAATTGATAATAAATTGTGTCATCTTAAGCGCCGTGAGATCAAGCTAAAAGACGGCTCGATCAAAGTCACCTACGGCAAAAATTGGTTCACCTCAGCACAATGCTTCTACGAGAAAGACCTGTACTCGACATTTTTCGGAACGATAGTCAATGACGATATCGAGAGGAAGTTGTTTGGTCTTATTGATGGTAATGGTGCTGATTCAGTTAAGGCGTTTCTAACTGACGATCAGGCTCAATGGCACCATAATTTTCAAGACTTCTTCACCTACCTAGATGCGCAAAAGTTACGAACACCTAAAGGCTTGGACTGGGTTAAGTCTAAGTACCCCGAATTAAGTCAGATTCAACTAATGATTGAGATGCAGGCATTGAGAACCATGCACTGCACGCTATGGGCTGAAGGTGTTCGTGAACTATTATCAGCTGAAGATTCTGAAGTTAAATTCATTGTATCTGACCATCCTGTAACTATCTACAACTACGCCTGCCCACCAGATTCAGAATTTTGTGCCTACCCAAATGATCCTGACATTGCTTTAAAGGGATCTCAGACTATATTCCCACTAAACAAAAATCGATGCTTGATATTGACTAACCTTGAGTACGCAAAAGATCCAAATGTTGTGAACCCGCTAGAACAACGAACAAACCCAACAAAAATGCGGCGGTCAATGGTCAATACCATTAACTTCATCAATAAGCGAAAACTGACAGCCGATGAGGTTACCAAGATAAATTACATCATCAAGTCCAGAGCCAATGACGCAATTGCAGCTGGAAAAGAGAGCTGGCTTTACCCTGAAAATAAGCTGAATTGCGATTGGACTGAGTTGCGTCATGTGCTAATACCACCTTCTGATGAGATATGCCATTTCGGCGGGGAAATGTTTGCTGGTTATGAAGATGGAAGCACTCATTACCAAGATGCCTTTGGTCGTACCACTCTTCAAAATGAACACTTGAAGAAAGAAACTAACGAATCAAAACTGGGTAGAAACGATACCTGTGGGTGTGGTAGTAACCGCAAGTACAAGCATTGCTGCAAAGACCTGCCTAAAGAATTACGAACCAGTTGGACGGAACTCAGTATACGTGAACGAAATTTGGCATTCTGCCGTGCAATCAAGGGAATTTTAGGACTTGACGCGGGCAAAACTTGGCTAGACGTTAGGCGGGAAATTACTGATGAGCAGATTGCCAGAATCTATGGATTCTATTCCACTATATGGCCTCGTGAAACCGACATCTATTCATTGTTGCCAAAGTCGGATGGCAGATTCAGGGCTCTGTACACTGGCGCGCTCGATGTTCGAGTTATCGGATTGCACGCGTTACCGATGGCTTCGCTATTTGATGAGTTTCTTATCGAAAGCCCAATAGTCAATCCCAACAACATTAAGTCTGAATTTAGTCCAACCAAATCGCCAGCCAAGTACAAGTACCAAGCTCTAAAAGACATCCTGTTGATGTTGAAGTTAGAGCCGTACATCGGTTACGGACTTATTAACTTAATTCCTGATCCGAGTAATTTCGATCTGAATTTAATGAAAGCCATGATGGACATGGCTACATCTCGACGAGGAACTGTTGATAGTCAACGAGACATAGAGACTGTAAAAAAACTGACGATCGAGGACTATCTGAACTCAACTCATATGATGCCTAGAGGTGTCAAGATTCGTTCGTTGGTTAATGATTTTGGTATGTCTGAGGATGTGGCTGCTCAGGTGATTGATACGTTAGAAGCGAACGCCGAAGCAACTCCGTTGACCATGCTCCAACCAATACAGCCAGGTAGCGGCGGTCAGTTCATGCAATTCAGCATGGCGCCAAATTATGAAATGTCTTTGTTTGTAGCTCAGGTCACAGGTTCGGTCGTCGTAACCGACAGTGAGTCTAGGTGGACTGAACTTAAAACCGCACAGCACAGGAAGATGGGTTTTGTTTCCTATCCGTGGATTGATGTTTATGGACAAATAAATCGGATACCAATGGATTATCGAATGCTTGAGTCATACACTAAAACCCAGCATCACTTCATCGCTGCTAGGGCAGTGTTGAAACATGCTGATGAGCTAGTTTTGGCCGATAATCATGACCCAGGTAAGTTGGAAAGGTTGACTGAATCAGTGACTCGGTTGAATAATCGACTTCGGGAAATTGATTCTGATAGCACTGCCAAGTTTGTGAACGGTGACTGTAGGATTCTAGCGCCTGATGGCGGTATCTATGACAGCAAGGTTCAGCGGTTGTTGGCTCTGTCTGGGTGTTCGAAATATGACCATAGAGTACGATCGGTGTATTACGTTGGATTGAAAGTATAGTCAATGATCTGTCTCCCAGCGCAGGTGTGGCTTGAATTGAATACAAGTACGCTTTACACACGTGTGAATCTTAGATGGATTGTTGAAGTTCATGAGAAAACTTCATTGGTCTGCCTCGGAGAGAAAAATATTCAATTCAAGCTGCACCCGCCAGCGCCTAACAATGTGCTCGTTCGGACACTCTTAGCGTCGCGCGACACGGTTTAACGGTTCATGTCCGCTGTGGGTTCAAGCGGCCATTCGGTAAAATACTTACGGGTAGATAAGATTGGTTATTCGATTGTCTAAGTCAGGAGTGTTCAATCAAATTCGGTAATTTTGATGTTTCATCCGCCGCGAATTAGTAGAATTTGATCGTTTAAATTAAAGCGCGAGTTCAATTTTGAAGTGCAAGCGTATTTTTGAAGAATACCTGATTGGGTGTAAGGTATCCTAATCTTTTTCTTGGTCGATTATTCAGTCTTTTCATGGCGTGATCAATCTCCTGTTGTGTA